>JANYLD010000188.1 GCA_025363835.1 Armatimonadota bacterium | reverse complement strand
TGCGTAACGGGAAGCCGCGTGCCGTAGAAGCATAGAGCTCCGCTGACGCGGTCGGGGTCCTGCCATAGGAGTTCCTTGTAGACGAACTGCGCTTCCATACTTGGATTCTACGCCAATCTCCACACTCGGAGCCCTGGTTCCTTTGGACTAGAATAGCGCTGTGGAACCCGAAATCCGCTTGCACCAAGACGAGGACGGTGTGTGGATCGCAGAATGTCCTTCGCTTCCCGGGTGCGTTAGCCAGGGCAGCACCGAAGCCGAGGCAATAAAGAATGTTCGTGATGCGATCGAGGCTTGCATCGAAGTTCGTCGGGAACTGCGCATGCCGAACTGAGGGCTGGGCGAGTCCGCTCGGGTGGGGCGTTATCCTACAGGGAAAGTTGCCCGCTGCTTTGATGCTTCCGTAAAACGTGCCGAGTTTGCAAGTTCCGGAACCCCCATCCCCAACCCTTCCCCCTCTCCTGGCACGGACATCCAGGACAAGGGGAAGGGGGCACAAAAAAGGGCCGGAGGGCGAATGCCCTCCGGCCCTGAACCTTCAAGCCTTACGGCTTGACAGGCGTCTGAATTTCCGGCTTGATGTTCCTGTCGCTGACCCGAGGGTCGGCTAGGTTGCCGGGCTGATCGTTCACGATCTTCGCGGTCAAGAAGAGGACGACCTCTTTGCGGAGCTTGTCCTTGCTGGTCTTCTTGAACAGGTGGCCGATGATCGGCAGATCGCCGAGGATCGGCACCTTCGAAATGTCATAGTTGTCCTGATCTTGGATCAGGCCACCGATGGCAATCGTGTCGCCGTCATGGATGGCCACGGTGCTCTGAACCTCTCGAAGGCTAGTCTGCGGAAGTTCGCCTCCGCCTGTGACCTGCGTGAAGCTTCGAAGGAAGCTGACCGAAGGCCGGAGATCCAGGGTCATCGAGTCCGTTCCGATGCGAGGCATAACGGAAAGCCGCACGCCAACCGGCACTTCTGCCGTCGTGACTGTCGTTCCGTTCGCCGTTGCTTGAATCGACGAGACGTATCGAATGACGTCGCCGACGAAAAGCTCCGATTCTCTGCCATCGAGGGCGAGGAGGTTGGGCCGAGCGATCAGGTTATCCTTGTTGGAGATCTGATCGAGAGTCGCGGTGACGCCCGCGGCCCACTTGCGGCCGTGGGTCACGATATCGAACACGTTGTCCGACTTGCTGACGTGGTCGTTTGATCCCAAGTTCTTGACGGCGGCGCTACCGGTGAACACGCTCCAGTCGAGACCGATCTTTTCGGCATCTTCCTTGGTCAGTTCCATGACTCGGAGTTCCAATGCAACCTGCTTAGCTGCCACGTCAACCTGTGTCAGATACGTCTTAGCAGCATCGATTTCATCGGCCGTGCCCGTCAGAACGAGTTCCATGGGAACGGCATTTCTTTCATAGTCCTGGAACGGCAAGGTCAAGCCCTGCGTGTTCTCGCCGCCGAGCTTGGCGGCAGCATCCGTGCCCACACTGGTAGTCCCAGCCTTGGCGTCCGTGCCGGCCTGAGTGGCCTGCGCAGCCTGCTGGACGGCTTGGCCCTCGTTGTAGACACGAGTGTTACCAACCGATGACGGCGGAATCGAGACCCGGAGCCCCTTCACTTGGGCGACCAGGGCCTCGCGCAGGGCTCTAGGGTCGGAATGCTTCACGTCGTACATGAAGACCACGTTTCCATAGCCGGACTGGTCAAGGTCCTTCAAAAGGGCCTCAGCCTTCGCGACTTCGTTTTCGCGGCCAATGATGACGACGCTCTGATCCTTAAAGCTCGCCGGAGTGGCGTAGAGGTCGACGTTAAGGAAGTTGTTTGGCTGGGTCGAGGCTACTGCCTTGACCAGTTCGTTTGCCTTCACGTCGTCGGACTGCATCACGTACGTCTTTCGAACGAGTCTCGTGTCCGAGCTGTCCTCAAAACCGTAAGCCTTGGAGATCGATCGGTCGAGATCCTTGATGCGGGTCTCCACTTCGTCGATTCGGTCCGCAGGGCCAACGAGCACAAGATACTGCTCCTTCATGCCCTTAACGGAGACCTGCTCCTGAGCCGTTCCGACTCCAACTGCGGCAGTGGCGGTGGCGGCGCCGGGAGCCTTTTCAACCGACACGTTGGTCGATTGGCTGGCACTGCCATCAGCGCCGGTCGCCTTCTGCTTCTCGAGCTTGTACTGCTCGTTGGGAAGGAAGATTTGGAAGTCTCCGAACGCTGAGGCGTCGGTCATGGAGCTCATGATGCTGGCTCGAATCTCGGCGCCGCTACCGCTGTACAGCGGAACGATGCGAGTTTCGCTCATCATGGCCACATTGCCGTTGAGCCTCATCGAAGCGGCCGCGATCTTATCGGGCGTTGCCACGATGTAGGAGTTACCGACCTTGACATAGCGAAGACCAGCAACGCTTGTCACCATGTCCAGCGCATCCTTGACGGAGACGTTGTCCAGGGTCACGGTCAGCGTGCCCTTCACTTCAGGCGCGGTGACGATGTTGACGCCGGTCTGCATGGCCAGGGCCTTGAGTATCTGCACCACTTCCGTGTTGACGAAATCCAGCGAGACGCGAGGCGAGGCATCGGCGCGAGGGCCGTGAGGCGCGGCGGCATCGCCGTGGAACCTGGTAAGCACCTCAGTTGCGGGCTCAAGGGGAGGAACGGCAGCCTCGACAGATCCACCCGACTTGGCGGCGCGGGCACCCTTCTTGGGTGCCGACGCAACCGGGGCGGACTGGCCGAACGAGACGTCCCAACCGTCAGCGGTCTTCGAAATCTCCGGCGTCTCATGCTTGTTCAGCGCGAGGTAGACGCGGACTTTACCGTCGCCTTGCTCCACATAGACCGAATTGAGGCCGGCCTTGTGGACCTTGGTGAACGACGAGCTAGAAGCCAGCTTTCCACTGAAATCAAGAACCAAGGAGTTCCCCTTGTTCACCCACACTTTGGTGGGCTGGGCGAGATCCTTGCCCTTGATGTGGACAGCGACTCCGGGTCCGGACTTGTCGACCGACACGCCATTCAGCGTGCCGTCGGCCGAGGCTAGCCCGACCAGGGCGAGTGCCGCGGCCATAGCGGCGCAGCGAATGGGGTTACTTAGCACTTGAGTTTCCTCCTCCCAGGGTGAGAGTCTTTGTTTGATCTTTGACGCGAAGGACGACATGTCCCCGGTCCAAATCGACGAGTCGTGTATCGCCGTCGAGCGAGCCGCCGAGCTGCACGAGGTGCTGGGCACCCTGCGAGTCGACGAAGACGGCGGCAGGCTTCCTGCCCATGATGATTCCAGCTAATGCGTAGCCGAACTCAGGAGCAGCAGGCTTGATAGGAACGGTCACGCCACCCTGCGTTGAAGCGCCGGGTAGTTGGCCATCCTTCTGAATCGGGAATTTGGGAAAGAGCTCGCCCCTTGCAACGCTCCGGGTCACCGGCCTGCTTGGCTGGGCGCTCGGCGGCGTTTGGCTTGCCGGGACCGCGTTTGGGTCCACGATCGGCTTGAACGGATCGTGGGCCGGGTAGGAACCCTTCACGAGGTCGTTCGCCTGTTGTGCGGCTTGCGAATCGTCCTTGTTGGTGGACGAAGTCGCGCCGCCGGTTGCGGACGGTGCGGCGGTCGTCGCCACTACTGTCGGCGCGGGGGCCGGAGCATGAGACGATCCCCTGGCGATCTGGAACGCGCCGATGCCTAGCATCACCACGGTCAGTGCGCCGATGACAATCAACTTTTTCTTTTCGTCCATTACGCCGGGACCCCCTTGCCCTTCGAATCGGTCTTGGCCTTAGCGCCGGCCGCAGAAGCCGCCGGCGTGGTTGCATCCGCCTTGGATGCGTTAGCCTTGGTGGCATTGCCCGCTTGTGACGGGTCGCCGAGACTCACGGAGCCGTCTGTGGCGGCAGCGCCATTGGGGCTCGCGGTCGTGTCATGGAAAAGATAGGCGCGGAGGCCGACGGTAAGGTCGACGAGGCCGAGCTTCGCATCTCCAGGATCGGAAGACGGCACGATATCGATCGTGCGGATTCCTACGATCTTAGGAAACGTCTCGAGCGCCTTGACAAACTTCAGCGCAGAGCTGTAGTCGCCACGACCCTTGACCTCGATGTCAAGAGAGTCGTAAGCGGGTTTGCTCAGCGTCTGAGATCCATCGGCAGGCGGCGCAGACGCCTGAGTGGGCGACTTGACCGACGGCCGGACGCCGGTTACGGAGATGCCGCAACTCTGTCCTGTCACCTGCAACTGCTGCAGCATCGTCGGAACGTAAGCGGTGCTTGGCACGCCCTGCTCGAGGTGAGTCAGAACGGACTTTGCATCGTCCAGGTCCTTCTGCGATCTGTCCAGTTGCTGTTGAACCGAGCTTTGGCTCTGGGTCTCAGCTTTAAGCTTATTGATGTGCTCTCTGTCGGCGTTCAAGCTTGAGAACTTGAAACCGACGAGGCTGGCTCCGCCGAGCACCGCGAGACCGGTCATCAGGAGCCAGAACTTCGCGTTGTGTCTCCTATTCATGATGGTTTCTCCTCTGTCAGACTCTTCTTCGGTTCGGTGCCAACGAGGTCGGCGTTCACCTGGAATTCAGTCGTCTTTGTCTGCTGGATCAGCTTCTCTTGGGTGTAATTCAAGTTGATGTTGCCCAGGTCAGGTGAGTTTTGGAGCCGAAGAATCAGCTCGCCAACCGGCTCTTGGGACATCGCGACTCCGGTGAAGGAGATGTTCACTCCCTTCTTCGGATCGCCTGCATTGCATCTGAGCGCGGTCAGCCAGGTTGTGGTGTTTGGCGTCTGCGTGGTCAGGTAGGTCAGCACACGATCCCATCGCTGGGTATCGCCTTGAGCGTCCTGAAGCGTCTTCAGTCTTGGCGTCAGCTTGGATGTCTCCAATGCGTTCGCGTTCGTTTGCGCGATCAGCGGCTTCGCCTTCTCAATTTGAGCTTGCAAAGCAGCCTGCTCGTCATGAACCTTGCTCTTGTCAAACGAGACAAGAGAGAAGGCTCCCACCGAGGAAAGCATCACGCCGACGAAGGCCAGGAAGAACATCTTGGATTTCCTGTCCGCACGCTCAGCAGCGACCCTTTGCTCGTGAATTAGATTAATGAATGGCATCTTCTTCTCCTAAGCAGCGTGGGGATGCGTGCGCATGGCCAAGCCAGAGGCGACGGCGAGGTCGAGGCCGCTCTCTTCAAGCGGTCCAGAGTGTAGAAATCGCGGGTTGGCAAGAACGCCGGCGGCAAAGGCCGGGAGCTGGAGCTTGTGCGACAAGTATTGGGTGACCCCGTTCAACTTGGCGCCGCCGCCCGTGATGAGAATTCGAGTGACCGGGTTGTTGCTTGCGTCGGTCTGCTGAGATTGGTAGTAGTTCAAGCTACGTCGAATCTCTCGCACGAGGTCATCCAGATGAGACTGGAGCACCTTGAGCGGAGGATTCTCTTTGATCTTCGCATCGTCGTTCAACTCGGAGACGTCAAGCTGTCGCTTGCCGGATTCGGCATCCTCTTCGGTCAGCTTGAAGTAGTTCTTCAAAGCCTCGGTCAGGGTCTTGCCGCCGTTGGGGATCGAACGGGTCATCGCGAACACGCCGTCTCGAACGACGCTCATGCTCGTGGTGGTGGCCCCGATGTCGACCATGGCGACCGTTCCTGTGAACCAGCCATGCTCCTCGTCGGATTCCACCAACGATCGGAACGCTGCGAACGGCTCTACATCCACCGCCTCCACGTCTAGTCCCGCGGCCTCGCAAGCCTTGATCCGGCTCTCGACGACCTCTTTCGGCGCGGCCACGATGAGAACGTCCATTTGGTTCTCTTCGTCGGCTTCGCCGAGAATTTCAAATTCGATATAACTGTCGGCAACACTGGTCGGTACGTAGCGTCCCGCCTCGAACTTAATCGATTTCCGCAAGGTGGCTTCCGGCATGCTTGGGATCCGAACGGTTCGGACCACAACCGATGCGCCGGCAACGGCCACAAAGGCGCTGCTGGCTGAGATGTGGGCATCTTTCAGTAGCGACTTGATTGCGGCGGCCATCGCGGTGGTGTCCACCACAACGCCGTCTTTAATCGACTCTTCGGGGGTGGGCACTGACGCCGCCCGGGTGACCTTCCAGCCACTCGCGGTGCGCTCCAACTGGACCGCCTTGATCGCGTAGTGACCTAGGTCCAGGCCGACATAAGCCTTTTTGGCCATGTTAAGCATCCTTTAAGCCTCCATCTCCTTGTTGAACGACTGCTGTTTAAGCCATTCATCGACGTTATTCCGTGAGAAGCGCCATTTCCCGTCGATCAGGAATGCTGGGATTTGAGCCAGTTGCGCCATCTCTTCGAGCTTTCGGCCCGGAATTCGCAAGTAACGAGCTGTTTCACGGAAGGTCATCACGCTGTGCTGCGTGGCAACGACTCCCTTAAACAGGTTTGTGAGCTGCTCTGGTGAGAGATACAACTCGAACTTCACAGGCAACGCCGTATGCGTCGTTTGAGGCGAAGTCACCGTCAAATCGTTAAAGTTCTCCTCAAGGGTCAACTTGGGTTGATCGTCCTTTGTGGCCTTGGCTTCCGCAGCGGAAGTCTTTCGAATGGCTTCCACCACTTCTCTCTTGGCTTCCGCCTGCTTGACCGCATTGCCAGTTTTGGCGCGGCCCGGGGTGGGCGGAGGAGTGACAAAACCAGAGCCGGTTGCGGCCTGGCGGATTGCATCAGCTAGGTTCACGCTGCCACCTCGATGCCGGCGAACTCGTTCACCACGCTGCTCATCAGATAGCCGTCGATGATCTTGGCTTTCTGGGCGAAGGCGACCAGGAGCGCGTTGTCAGCCACCTGGCTGGTCAATCGCGGGGCGCCCTTCGTGTACTTATGAAGCTCGAACACCGCGTCGGGCGAGAACGGGTTGGTGTCTCCCGAATAGCCTGCGACTCGGAGGCGGTGCAGAATCAGTTCTCCCGTCTCGATCGGATCGAGCGGCTTAAGATGGTAGCGGACCGCGAGGCGCTGCTCTAACGCCGGCACTCGGGCGATCAGGGGCCGAAGCTCGATCTGGCCGAGAAGGACCAGTGAGATAAGGAACTGATCGTTCATCTGGCAGTTGAGGAGCAACCGGATCTCTTCCAGCGTTGCCGCCGACCGGATGAGGTGAGCCTCGTCGATCATCAGCACCACGCGCTCGTTGCGCTCGTAGTAGCCGAGGAGAGTCTTGTGGAGCACGGAGACCAGCGTCTGGCGGCTGCGCGAGTTGGTGTCAACTCCGAGCTGCTGCAGGATCTCTTGTAGAAATTGTGTGGGCGTCAGGATCGGGTTGACGATCAGGACGACCTTGTTTTGGACCGGATCGATGAGCTCCAGGAGCTTGCGGCTGATGGTGGTCTTCCCCAGCCCGATGTCTCCCGACAGCATCGCGGCGCCCTTGTTTCGCGTGATGGCATAGTGCAGCATCATCAGCGCGTCCTCGTGAGCGCGACTCATATACAGGAACCGCGGATCAGGGGTCAGGCTGAACGGCGGCTCTTTCAATCCCCAGTAGGCTTCATACATGCATTTATCTCCAAGGCAATGGATGCCCTGTTAGAGTTATTGGGTGTTTCCCCTCGTAAACTTAGGAGCCAACTCTTCTTTTTTCGGTTGCCGGATCATCCGTTGCTTGGTTGCCGGTTGCCGGTTGCCGGTTTTCCGGAATCAAGTTCGTCGTCAAAACTCTGGCGGTCCTTCCAAATCTAAGAGCCGAGCAACCGGGCAACCGGCAACCAAGCAACAAAAGGGGTTCCTTGTCTAAGCGGATTGCCAGCCGGGAGAATTGCGGGGAATTGTTGGATTGACCTGAAACTCACTCCGTCGGGCGTTCCGGAACGCCGTCTAGCGTCCCACTGGAAGCTTGGCCCGGGAAGTTGCTGGTGTAAATTCAAAGAGTGAGGACGGGATTGGGGTCTGGGGTGGGTTGGCTTTTGATGCGGCTCGCGGCGCTGAGTTTGAGTTGCCGGAAGGCGCCGGATCCAGTTGCGGGGTTTTATGTCGGGGCCACGATCCTTGGCCCCAAGGTGGAGGCGATGGAGGGAGCGGGCGGGGCAACGGCCATGCGGATCGTGCAGGGGTACAGGACCCAGAAGACTACGCTTGACCTTCGCAAGGACTATACGTTCACTTTGGACAACGACTCTCAGGATGCGGAGACGAAGACGACGGGGACGTGGTCGAGAGTTGGCGGGGAAATCTTGGCGAAGGGCGAGTCCGTGAGCGTGGACGGCTCGGAGCCGCAGGACCTGCGCGGGAATGCCATTACAAGGCTTAGGATCGAAAGCAACGGGAAGCTGACTCTAGAGAACCCCAACCAGTCGCCCGCTATCGACGCGACGACGATCTATTCCCGGTGTGCGGCCGGTTCCTAACGCTCTGCTTCTTTCGAAATAAGGAGCATGTGGGTGGATTAGGGCAACCAGAATAGGCTCTTGGGCCCGGCGAGGGTTGCCTGCTGGAACGCTCTCTCCGAGCACACGGTGCGTTCGAATTTGCCATCCGAGGTCCAGGTTTGCAGGTGCAGGTACGTAGCGGTGTCTCCGGTGCGCCATCCCATGGTAGCGATCTCCTTGCCCTCCGGGCTTACGGCGAAGGCTTCGTAGAAGCGGCCGTTGACGACCACCTGCTTTCGAGTCGACGTTTGGGGCGCTTTGAATCGAACAATTTTTTTGCCTCCGTCAAAGCTTCCCTCCAAGGCGTACAGGGAGCCGTCAGGAGACCACTGCGGTTCGTAGCCGAACCCCAAGCGTCGAAGCTTGGCGGTCTGGAGGTCGTAAATGTAGAGGTCGTTCGGCGGGTAGTCGGCTGTTGGGAGTCTCGAAATTTGGAGGATTGAGATGGCGAGCCGCTTGCCGTCCGCGCTCCATGCGAGGCTGCCGTCGTCTGCTCGGGGAAGTTTAATGATTCTTTGTCTTTTCAGGGTTTCTCCGTTTAGGATCTCGACGGCGGTGATGTCGTCGGGTGACTTTAGGAAGTGAGCAACCTCGGTAGCGTCGCGGTTGGGGACTCCGTGGGAGTTGCAGACGACGTCAAAAGCGTTACCGAGGAGGCGGCGGCCTTCTGCTTCGCTAAAGTCTTCGAATTTGCCAGAAGCGGGCTTCCAAGCCTTCAGATCCGGAGCTGTGATGAGGAGCTTGCCCTTTATTTGATTGAGCTGGAGGTCGATATGTGACTCGAATTTTGTAGGTTGAGCATTCCGCACAATCCAAGAGTCCGCGCCCCCTGCCAAGAGCAAGAAACTTGAGCTGGCATTGGCGCTTTGACGTCCTGTTAGGAGCGCGGTAGCCAAGAGAGCGAGCATAGTGTGCGGAGTTCTCCCTGAAATGGAATGAGCTTATCTTTCGAGGTAATGGATCGTCTGCTCGGAATCAAACTCAATGACATAAGTCGACGGAGCCGGAGTGAGGTGGGCCCAGTCCCTTACAGTCATAACCGCCCGGTTGTTGTCGATCGGCTGAAAGTGAGGATCCATTGATTCGAGGGCGTTGGGCGAATCCAAGAAGGGCTTCAACTCGGAAAAGCTCTTCGGCCAACCCGCCTTTACTCTCTTGTATTTCTCCACTCCGCCCATCAGGGTTGGCTCCCAGACGGAGTAGTCGTCGCATTTGTTCAACGCGAAGCCTCCGTAGCCAACGATCGGCGCGAGCACCAGGATTACGTAGGGCCACTTTGACATCTTGAACTCTCTGAGCCGCTCATGCGTGTTACGGCGACGCTGCGCAAAGCCACTCTCTTCCCAGTTGCTTTCGTCGGTTTGTTGCCGGGGGCAACCGACGGATGCCGCTCTCGATCCTCCTTTAGCTCTTGGAGATCCTCCAGGAGGCCAAACCCTTCGTCGTAGAAGAAGTCGGTGAACCGCCATCCGTAACCGCTCCTTGTCTTCTCCACGACGGCAATCGCCTGCGAGACGGACTCCTCCTGCGTTGGCACGCCGCGCACGGTGACGAGCCAAACCCCGCCCTTATGCTCCACCCGGACTACCTTGTAGTGCCTATTTGGATCTTGCGAGTTCAGAAACGGATCCATGTCGATCCCAACGATGTAGCCGTTTGGATCCTCTTCCTGAGCCTTCCGGTCGACCAACAAGGCGCGACACAGTTTGGGTGTAAAAAGCGCGGACTTGGCTGTGACAGCCTCGACATCAGCCTCCACATCTGAATCGTGGTTCTCGGATCGATTGACTTCGTCCGCATACCAGTTGTAGAAGCTCTGAACGAAGCGGCGCACGGACGCCCTCTCGACGTGCGAAGCCGGCTGGAGAGGCCGGCCGGTGAACGCGAGAATGTGGTCCAAGGAGTTCTTCAGATTGCGCAGATTGTCTAGAAAGCTGCCGAACTCCTCATCATAAATAAAGTTGGCAAATCGCCATCCTCCGTTGGTTTTCTCCACCCGCACGGTCAAACGTGGCCGGGGGCTCCCAGCGGGCTCGACGCCGTGGACGTGGACCAGCCAGCTTTCGCCCTTTCGGTCGATTTGGTCAACCGCGTAATGCTTGGGAGCTTCAATCCAGGAGAGAAAAGGGTCGAGATAGAGCCCCACCTTCATACCCTTGACCTTCTTCTGTCCCTCGCGGTCCTCCCGCATGTACTTTTGAAGCTCGTCGCTGAAGAAGGCTGCCTTGGAGCCGAGATCCGGCACCGGCAAATCGTCGCCGCTACGATATCCGCGCGGGGCGTACCAGTCGTAGAAGCTCTGCACGAACTGGCGGACGGAGGCAACCTCGGCTTGCGAGTTGGCTTGACCAGGCAAACTCTTGGGGGTTTGCCGAGCTATTAGTGCCCAAGGGTGCAGCGCGAAGAACACTTACTTGCCCCTCAAGTTTCGTGGAAATCGGTAGATTTTGTAAGGCAGAGCGCTGAGGTAGGGCATGAGGTCCTTCTGTTCGAAGTCGGACATCCATGATTTGCCGTCGTAGACTTCGACGTGTCCCAGCGGGTGGCTGGGACTTCCTGCGATCACGACGAAGTCTCCGAGCTCCGGTGCGTACGGAGCCGCGTGGACTTCAACGGCGCCCTCCTCTTTCAGCAACGTTCCGAAGTTTTTAGCCGTCACCGGATAATCGTAAGTGTCGGCCTTGCCCGCCTTTAACGCGTCTAGAATCGCGCCTGCTGACCCGGTTCTAATCTGCGTGTAGTTGGGATCCGGCTCCGGCTTGGCTTTCTCGCGCTCCTTTTCGAGGGCGCCCAAGATGCCGAGAAGGTTGTCTTCGCGGTCGTAGCGGAGGTTCGCGAGTCGCCATTTGCCCTCGATTTTTGCCACCTCCGCGGTTGCGGAGGAAGTGGCGGACGTTCCTGCGTAGGTGCAGGTCACATGCACAAGCCAATTTTGGCCCTTCGGCTCTACCTTTCCAACTCGGTAATGAGTGGGAGTGACCTGCGAATTGAAGAAGGGATCGAAGTCGAGGCCCACGAGCAGATTCGACTTGCTCTCCGCGAGCCAATCATCCTTCAGGGCGCGCCATAACGCGTTGCTGAATCTCTCCCGGTGCAGGGTTAGAGCCAGGTACTCCTCGTCGACCGGCTTCGATGCCAGCGTGGTTTGCCACGCGTAGAAGTTGTCGACAAAGCCGCGTGCGAAAACACCGTCCGATTTGGCCCGGGCCGGCTTCGGCACGTGTTTCTGAATGGCAAGCAGAGCGTATAGATGAACGGCAAGGAGGATCATTTCTGGGTCCCATTGGCATCGCTAGATGCTGGGTACTAATCATGTCGGGCTTGGCGCTGAGTTCTAAATGCCGGGTTTACGAATTGGAACCGGCAGGAAGGCTGTCTCAATGCCGTGCGGCCCGCCCGTAGCAAGTGTTCCTAGGCTGTTTGGGAGCGGGCGTGCTGCTCGCGCTTTCGCGGCTATCTTGAAGCGCGTGGTGGGTACACGCATCGACAGGCGCGAGCAAGCACGTGCACTCCCAAAAAGGCTGGCGGACGCTTATGTCACTTGGGTGGCGGAACGCTTGAAACCTCTGTCTTCTGGTCTGGTTAGATCCCAGGACCGAGCCGCGATCTCCCTCACTCCAATCATGCACGCGACGTAAAGTCGCGGCTACGGTTGGCGATTCATGACATTGCGTTTGATTTCCACATGAATCGTAAACCCGAGATCCCCTTGTCCTACAAAGCACAATCCACCACCCACCAACCACGAACCAGCCATAATCTCCCCGATGAGCGTTGTGCTGCTGGATGCGGGTGACATGCGGCGGACCTTGGGGCGGATGGCGCATGAGATCCTTGAGGCCAATGGGGGAGCGTCGGACCTGGTGGTCATGGGAGTGTTAAGGCGCGGGTGGCCGATTGCCAAGCGGCTGGCTTTCCTGATGAGCCAGATCGAGGGCGAGACGGTGCCGAGCGCGAAGCTGGACATCTCACGCTTTAGAGACGACCGGCCGCCGGGCGAGGAAGATGCGAGCGAGGTGCCGTTCCAGGTTGAAAACAAGCGGGTTGTGCTCGTGGACGAGGTCATCTTTACCGGCAGAACGGCCCGCGCAGCTATCGATGCGGTGTTCTCCCACGGACGGCCGCAAACCCTCCAGCTCGCGGTTCTCGTCGATCGCGGGCACCGAGAATTGCCGATCCAGCCGGATTACTGTGGCAAAGTAGTGCAGACCGATCCCGGCGACCATGTCGTGGTGAAGGTCAATGAAATTGATGGTGAGGACGCGGTTGTCCTCGATAAAGAAGGGGAGAGCAAAGTTGCCTAGAAACCTGACCGCCATACGGCTCCTCCACAAAGAGGAAATCTGTGAGCTGCTGGACAGCTCCGCCGATTTTAAAGCCCGCGTCATTGATGGAAAAGCGATTCCGAGCCTTGGCAAGAAGGTCGTCGGAATGCTCTTCTTTGAGAACTCGACGCGGACCCGGGTGAGCTTTGAGCAGGCCGCCCACTACCTCGGCCTCAAGACCGCCAACTTCTCCGCGGCCGGCTCCTCCATGAGCAAGGGCGAGACCCTGAAGGACACCATTTTGACTCTGCGCTACGAGCGGTTGGATGCGTTGGTGATGCGTCATCGGGCTTCTGGCTCGGCAACTTTGGCCGCGCGCTACTTCAACGGTCCCGTTTTGAACGCGGGCGATGGGCAGCATGAGCATCCGACCCAGGCTTTAGGGGATGCGCTGACGATTCTGGAGCGGAAGGGCTCGCTAGACGGCCTAACGGTGTCGATCGTGGGGGACGTTGAGCATTCACGGGTGGCCCGGTCCAACGCTTGGCTGCTTTCCAAGATGGGGGCGGAAGTGCGGTTTGTCGGCCCCCGCACCCTGGTCCCAACGCCGCAGCACATCGGAATGCTGCCAGGCGAGGTCTTCCATGACCTCCAGAGCGGCATCCAAGGTGCGGACGTCATTATCTGCCTGCGACTCCAGAAGGAGCGCATGCAGGAGGGGATGCTGAGTTCGATCGGCGAGTACGCAAAGCTTTATCAGATCAACCGGGACACGCTCCGGTACGCGAAGCCGGACTGCGTGGTGATGCACCCAGGTCCGATCAACCGGGGAGTGGAACTGGACGACGCGGCCGCCGATAGCGAGCGGTCGGCGATCACCGCGCAGATCGAGAACGGGATCTTTGTAAGGATGGCTGCTTTGAACTGGGTTTTTGGGGAGAACGACATGGGGCCGAGAGCGGTTGAGACGCCGGACAAGTCGGCCAAGAAGGCGGTGAAGGCAAAGTGAAGACCCTTCTAAAGAACGGCCGCATCCTCGATCCTTCGCAGGAACTAGATTTTGTTGGCCACCTCGTCATGGAGATGGACCAGGTTGTCGAGATGGGCCCGCGGGTCAACATGGATGAGTGCGATGAGGTGTACGACTGCACCGGCATGTGGATTGCGCCGGGCCTGGTGGACCCGCACGTGCACTTGAGAGAGCCGGGGCAGGAAGACCGGGAGACCATCATCAGCGGCACCCAGGCGGCAGCGGCGGGCGGATATACGACGATCTGCTGCATGCCGAACACCAACCCTCCGCTGGACACCCCCTCGCTGATTGATTTCATCCTGGACCGGGCTGCTTCTCCAGAAGCGGGCGGTGTGTTTGTAGCGCCGGTGGGCGCGCTGACGAAGGCGATGGGCGGGCAGGAGATCAGCGAGCTTGCCTCGCTAAAGAAGGCGGGCATCGTGGCCGCGAGCGACGAGGGTTATCCCGTTCAGAACTCGCTAGTGATGACGCGCGCAATGGAGATGTGCGTCCAGCTCGACCTCCCGATCATGGCTCACTGCGAGGATCAGAACTTGTCGGCAGGCGGGGCGATGAACGAGGGGGCGGTGAGCGCGATGCTCGGCCTGCGGGGCATTCCGCGCACGGCGGAAGACATCATGGTCGCCCGCAACTGCCTGTTGGCGCTAAGCACGGGCTGCCAAATCCACATCATGCGGGTCAGCACGTGGGGCGCGGTGGAGATGGTACGGCAGGCCAAATACCTAGGCGCGCCGGTCACCTGCGAGATCAGCCCGCTCCACTTCTCGTTCATCGACGAGATGGTGGGCGAGTTCGATACGACGTTCAAGACATTGCCGCCTCTGCGGACTCAGGTGGACTTGGACATCATGCTTCAGAGCCTATCGGACGGGACGATCGACTGCATTGCAAGCGACCACTCGCCTTACGCTTCGCACGAAGTCGAAGCGCCGTTTGAGGAAGCTCCTTTTGGCGCGGTGGGCTTGGAGACGACGGTCGGGGTAACCCTGACCTACTTGACACATAAGGGGATTCTTTCACCGCTGGAGACGATAAGGAAGCTCAGCACCAAGCCGGCTCAGATTCTGCGGCTAGAGGCAGGGACTTTGAAGCCGGGCGAGACGCCGGTGGCTCAGGTGACGGTTATCGACCCGGACCACGAGTGGACGTTTGACCGAAATAAGACGTTTAGCAAGAGTAAGAACACCCCTTACCATGGAGCTAAATTCAAGGGCAAAACGATGCTCACCTTCTCCGGCAATGAGATCTACCGCGACGCATTCTTCCCTCAGGAGCGCTATCGTCTCCAGGATTAAGTGTCTGTTTCCGCTGCTCGTGCTTGCTTTGTTTGTCGTGGGTTGCCAGACGGGCCAACTTAGCGACCCGAATGATGTGTCTGCGGCTGGGGACGAGACGCCACTTGTCATTCAGGCTCAGTTGGATAACGCGGCCGCTTCGTTGAACGACCGGAAGGCGAACCGGGAAATCAACGACCGGCAGTATCAGGCACTCATTACTCAGATCGCGCGCGACTACGTGTCGAAGGCGAAGGACACCACGATTACGAATGAGAACGCGGGCGCGTGGGGGAACGTGTATATCACGGCCAAGGAGTGGCCGCAGGCCGAGGCTGCCTTGACGGTGGCGATCAAGCTAGAACAAGCGCAGGCGACGGCCGACTACCTGGCGCTGGGACGGCTCATGACTTACAAGCTGCAACTGGCGCGAGTTGACGCAGAGATGGGGAACCTGCACGACGCGGTCGTTTTGGCGCGATCGGTGTTTGATGTGCCGCCGAAGGCGAAGGCCCCCATTTTGACTTCCGTGCTTTACGATATCGTGCCAGCCGGCATTGGAAAGGGGTCGGATTTGGAGTTGGCGGACTTGCTAAAAGACGCGATCGCCCAACATGAGAACGTGCTTGTCGATCCGAGCACGAACTCAGGACGCGATTTTCTGCTTGCCCGGCCTCACCATATACAAAAGGCATGGGAAGTGGCCGCTTTCCTGTACAAATCCGCGGGCCGCGCGGACCTGGCGCAGCAGGCGGCATCCGAAGCGCATCGCGCGGACACGACCAACATTCACGTTTGAGATCGCTTGAGGGCTGCCGCTATTTCATCGACCGGGAAGCCAATGACATTTGTTAGGGAGCCATCGTAGCCCTGCACAAAACCGGCGGCGCCGCCTTGAATGGCATAGGCGCCAGCCTTATCCATCGGCTCGCCGGTTGCAACGTAGTCTGCTATTTCTCGGCCGGTGAGGGCTCTGAAGGTGACTCTGGTGGTGACGGAGAAGATTTCCTCTGCGTCTGGCGCTAGGAGGCAGACGCCGGTGATGACGAGATGCTCTCTGCCTGATAGGTGGGTGAGCATGTCTATGGCGTTTTCTGCGTCTTTCGGCTTGGCGAGTTGGGTGTAGGCGTTTTGGGTTGGGATGGCGACCACCGTGTCGCCTGCGATGACGAGGTGGTCGGGGTGTCTGGCGAGGACGACTTTGGCTTTAGCGCGGGCAAGCCGCTCTGCGGTTTGCCAGGGGGACTCTAGGGAAAGTGGCGTTTCGTCGACGTCGGCGCTGTCGATCTCGAAGTCGTGGATCAGTTGTTTGAGAAGTTCCTGGCGTCTTGGAGAAGCGCTAGCGAGGACGACCGGGCGTGGCATCTGGGAGACAATACCGCGGGAGCGCGGGATTGATCCTACAACCGGGTCCTCCCCTATTTATCGCGGCATCCGGTCACATCATCACGCTGTCACATCGTCACATCATCACGCTGTCACATCGTCACATCATCACATCATCACATCATCACGGGGAGGGCAGGCTAAAGCCCTGCGGACCGGGTTGCAGGATGAATCCCGCGCTCCCTTGGTTTTCCACTTCCAAAAGCGCCGCAAAGGTCGTAGCCTGAGGGTGAGGAGGTCAATGGCGACTGAATCGGCACTGGGAGGTGCGGAATGAAATGTTGGAAAGGGCTCTGGTTAGCCTTGTTCGTCGGCGCTTGCGGGTGCTCAATCGCGCCGAGCGTTGCGTTTTCTCCCGATGGGAAGCAGATTGCATACGCTGTGGCGAACAAGGGTCTCGGAATCAAGGACACGTCCGACCCTTCTCGGAAGCAGTTCTATGCAGTGGGCGGGGTCCTCGATCTTTGTTGGTCTCCTACGGGCAGCTACTTGATCTGGTCGGATCAGCCCGCAGTATGGAGCGGGGCCCGCCGTCCGCTTCCAAAGGTGCGCCTTATGGAGGTTGTGTCCGGCAAGGTGAGGTCACTTCCGGTCAGCATGTCGGGGCCGTTCGCGTGGGCTTCTGACGAGTCATCGGTGCTGGGCTTTGCCGAAGAGATGAACACAAGTGGTGACAACCTAACAAAATCGACTCAGCATTCCCTTCACGCCACCAAGGCTGTGCGATTCGACTTGGGCCAGAACAAGAAGACTGAAGACCTGAGTTTGGGTTACGTGGGGCCACTTGGCGTTTTTCCCGGAACTGAGAAGGTGGTGCTTGCGCACGAAAACAACAACTTGCAGATCCTGGATGGAGACAAGCTTACGGTCAAGGTGAGCTTGGATGATCTCGACCTCACCGGCTACACACTATGCCCGGACGGGCGCGCTTTAATCTGCAAAACGAAAGCCAACATCTATGGAGGACAAACGACGGCGTTCTACTTAGATGCCGAAGGAAAGCGAGTGGACTTGCCTCTGCCTTCAGCCATTGCTAAGACGCCCTTCCTTCCTCGCCAGGTTAGTCACCTTATTGGCATTGGTGCAGATGCTCATTGGCTGGTTGAGCTGGTCCAAAAAGATCTCTCAAAATTTCCTGTTTTGCGCGATGTTTTAGTGATCGAGTCGGCCGCAGTTGGGAGTCGGGAACGCCAAGACGCTCAAGAGCACTTTGCAAAATACGGCGAGAAGGCTGTAGTTAAAGACACCTATACCTTGGTCGACCGCTCAACCGGAGCATCGAGAGTGATCTTAACGGTGCCTTCCAGCGCCTTTTCCGCCAATAGCCATTTAACTGCACATGGTCATCCGAGGGAGACATGCTCTCGCTTTCTTCGCCGGACGGCGATAGCGGCACGGTTTGGCTGGTGAATTTGGAGTCGGCCAAAGTCACCAAGATTCTTGGTTAAGGAAGCGCGGAATTCATTCCGCGCTCCCTTCCAACTACCTTTGGTTTGGAAGCTTCGGGGCCAGCGCTCGAATCGTGGCCATATCCGCGACCCCTTCAGGGTCGTTCCAAAGAGCATGGCACTCCGGTGGTCTTCGCTCGTCCCTCTGCTTCGCTGCGAAGGAAGAGCTTCGACACACCGGCTACCTTCCTCTAACCCCTTCGGGGTAGCCGGCTTTGTCAACTCAGGTAAGGCTGCTGAAGACGTCTGAGAGGGACTTGGCGGACTTTAGGAGGCCTTCTCGCTCCGCTTCGCTGACAGCGGGGGTGAGGACTTCGTGGGCTCCGCGTCGGCCGACCTTCGTGGGAAGGGAGAGGGCGATGTTGGAGATGCCGAGGGTGCCGTGCTGGACGGAGCTGACGGGGAGGACAGCCTCGGTGTTGAGGGCGATGTTCTCGACGACTTCCTTAATGGAAACGCCGACGGCTCGGCCTGCGCCGCCTTTGAGGCGAATGACTTCAGCGCCGGATTTTCGCGTGAAGTCGAAGACGCCCGTTACGGCCTCGTCGGAGTAACCGTTGATGCTGGCGAGGGAGACGCCGCCGATGGTGGCCGAGGAGAGGATGGGGACCATGGAGTCGCCGTGCTCTCCAAGGATCAGCGCGCTGACATCTCTTGCTCCGACTTTGAAATGGTCGGCTAGGAGGGAGCGGAAGCGGCAGGTGTCGAGAACGGTGCCGAGGCCGAGGACTTGGCTCTCGGGGACGATTCCGCTCTGGGCGGCGAGCATCGTCAGGATGTCGACCGGGTTGGAGACGACGAGAATGGTCGCGCCTGCGTTGAGCTTGCAGCCCTTGAGGGAGTCGAGAATGCCCTTGAAGAGGCTGACGTTTCGGTTGACGAGCTCGAGGCGGCTCTCGTCCGGCTTGCGGCGGAGTCCGGCGGTGATGACCACGCAGTCGCTGCCGTCGACCACGTCGTATTCGCTGTTGGACGTAAAGACCTGGTTTCCGCAGAGGGCCGCGCCGTGTCTAAGGTCGAGGGCTTCGCCATCGGCGAGGTCCTTATTCATGTCCACAAGCGCGATTTCTCGCACGATGCCGCCGAGCTGAAGGGCGTATGCCGCGTCGGAACCGACTCTGCCACCGCCACCAATGATGCTAACTTTCATTTCGTTTAAGTTCAATCTCCCGAGGGGGAATTATGCCGTAAATCGTAAATCGTAAATCGTAAATCGCGCCGGATTGGGGCGAAAGGATTGGGTTTGGGAGGCCCCGCGGTAATGGGAAATAGGACATATAGGACCCATAGGACATATAAGGGTCCGGAGTCCAGCGATTTACGATTTACGACTTACGATTTACGCTCTTGACTACCGCCGAAAACTGTCCGCAACCGTCCAACCACAAAGCCCCCCAAGGTAGACGAGGTTGCCGCCCCAGAGGAGGACTTGGAAGCCGTCGATGATGCCGTTGGCCGCGGCGCTGGCGGAGAGGAGGGCGGTGGAGGCGGCTACGCAGACCACTAGACGCGTTGTACTGAGGTTGAAGGAGCGCTGGCTGGCTCCGATGAAGCCGTAGAGAAGAGCTGCGGCCCAAAAGCTTACAGCGGCAACAAAGCCGAGGGTCATGGTGGGGGCTGGGCGACCGAGGACGTTGGTGGTGAGGGTCTGGAGGCGGTCCAGGAGGCCGGCGGTGGCAAGCGAGGCTCCGACGGCGACTCCGCTGAGGAACATGGCGACGACGAGGCCGAGCGTCCAGGTGGAGATGAGGGTTAAGTCTTTGGCGAAGGGCAGCTCTCGGCTGACGGCCAGGTAGAAGCAGCCGAGAAG
>JANYLD010000185.1 GCA_025363835.1 Armatimonadota bacterium | reverse complement strand
CCAGCCAGTCACCGAAGTCTCTCTTGCTGGATGACATAAACTTTTGGTCTAATAACTGGCAGAACTCCCAAGTCGACCGAACTTGCGTCTTCACGTAGTGGATGTCCTTGATTTGTATCTGGCCACTGCCTAACGCGGGGTTGAAGTTGAAGTCTTTCGCATCGAGAAACTTGAGATCATATGCATTGTAGGCAACCACTTCCATGATTCCGTCCATCATTGACGTCTCGTCGTTTCTTTTGGAATAGACGCGGTGCTTGAGAGAGAGAATGATGAATATATAGTCTGGGTCAAGGACATATGCCGATCGGATTCTGCCAAACGACGTTATGTTCGGCGATTTGCCACTCGATACTATATCTACAGATGTAGCCTTTACGTCGACCTCTGCAACGATTCCCTCCCCCACAGCGCGCTTCCGCTCGAACTGAAGAATCACGTCGGACATCGTTAGTCGCTCTTGAGCCGCCACGTTCACTAGCTGGAATTCGTTGTGGCCGTCATTGAGCGCGTCAAAAAAGACTTCAAATGCCCAGGCCTCTACAAAGGGACCTGCAACCTTATTTATGTTTTCCATGGGCAGGCCAAGCCGCAGGTTTGTGTTGATCATGATCTTGTTGCGGCCTTTGTCGATTGCCTGCTTCACAATTGCCTCGCACTGCTGTACCACAAAGCTCGAGCATTCCTCGTAGTCCTTGCTTTCTATCGGGATCTTAAAGTCTTGTGTTTCGTATGTCATCGGGCCTCTTCTTCTGCCAAGTGAGCCTGTATCTGGTGGAGGGAACGGCAACTGGGGCCTGGTCGCGGGCCTGGTTGACCCAGGTGGACGAGCCTTTTCTAGCTGAAATTCTACTGGAACGGGAATTCGAGCTCGCAGCTTAACTGAGGAAAACGACCGGTCCATCCCTTAGGTTGGCGTCCTTTGCATCGGCGTCGAACTCCATTGGAGGCTGTCCTACCTTTTCAGTCCTTCAACAACGTATTTCATGGTACTCCGTACTGATATGCCTTCCGTGGATTCGAGTGTGGCATAGTCAAGGAATGATCGCTGGCACCTTGGACCGTCTCTCGACTATTAGCGTTGCAGGGACTGATTGGGTTGCTATCACGTCGACTCGCAATTGGGTGATTAATGACCCAATTCTTGACTGGCTGGACCTCTATGGGGCGAGCAAGGGGTTCAAGCTGGACACAGAAGATCCATTTCTGAAGCTCTTGTTTGACGCAGCTAAGCTCGCTGGCTACGCTGGGAAGGACCACATGAAGGACAAGCAGACCCGACTAAAACAGGGATTCTTGGTGGCATGCCTAGATCAGCACATGACAATTCGAGGAGAAACCGCGTGGGCGTTCTGGATTCAAAAGTACACAGCAGCCATTAAGTGGCAGCCGCTGCACTTTGAAGTTCCCCAGGAGATTCGAGAGGTTGCCTCGGAAATGCCTCCAGAGGGTGAGCGCGGCGCACCGGTCACAAAGGAGGTTGACCAGCGGGCCTTCCATAGGTCTCTTACTCCGGAGGGCTAGAAGCTTTCCTGAAAGCTAGGGGTGGGCTCAGTCAGGTCACCCCTAGATCAGAGATGCGAAAGTGTCTAGACAGGTGTTTTTGAGGTGTTTATCGACTCAAAAAGCCGAATTTCAACCTGACTGCGGGTAGTTACGAAACAGCTGCTCTACCACTGAGCTACATCGGCGGACGGGGCATTTTACCTTTGGCGCTCTTGGATGCAGTGGGCGTGTTTTGCTTGGTGAGTGGAAAATGTTTGCTCGGGCTCACGGCGCCGTGGACCAGTTTTAGCTCGTCACCCTGTCTGACCACGAGGCAAGCCACACTCCTCATCGGCTCTAAGTTTGGGTCGCTTGAGACGTGCCCAGGGTCGTTCTGGGAGAGCAGCACCATTGTTCGCAGTACTATCAAAGGGCCATGAACATGCCCACGTCGCCGCAGGAGCTTGTCGATCTCTTCAACCGAGTTGCTCCAACCGGGCACAATATCGTCGCCAAGAGGATGTTTGGTTTTCCCGCACTTTTCGTGAACGGCAACATGGCCTCCGGGTTGCATGGCGAGGACCTCATGGTACGGCTCAGTCCAGAGGACCGCTCCAACTTGCTCCAGGAGGAAGGCGCCCACTTGTTCGAGCCGATGCCAGGAAGGCCGATGAAGGAGTATGTGGTGCTTCCTAAAACAAAGCTCAGTGACGAAAAGGCCCTGAACCATTGGATGGGCAAGGCGATCTCGTTTGCCGCCAGCCTTCCGCCTAAGGAAAAAAAGGCTCCAAAAGGGAAGGGCTAGCCCATAATGCAAATATGCGGTTAGAAAAGTCACAAACAGGCTTTACGTTCGTCCAGGTCCTCGCCGTCGGCGTCATCGCTCTCGCGGCCGTCGTTTCAACGGGGCTTCCTTCGCTCGCCACGTTGGCGCGGCAGCAGGAGAACGATCCGCAGCATCTTGCCCTCACGAACATCCGCCAGATCGGACTCGCCAGCCTTATGTACGCCGGGGACTACGATGACACGATGCCCCTCCTTATCAACGGTTCCTACCGCAACATGCAGGACGTCAAAGACGGCGAGAAACCAAGTTTAAAGAAGAGCGAGCCGACACGTGGGCGCTCGTGATCGACCCGTACATCAAGACGCGCCAAATGTTCGTCGATCCGACCCGAGGCGACGAAGAGGGAATCTGGTCCGGTCCTCCAATATCCGCCAAAGACCATCTATACGGCGCAGCCCAGAACACCTATCGCAACCAAGATCAGTTCCCGATGTTCGGCATCAACTATCTATTCCTCGCCCCCGGCGTCATTCCCGCGAACAAACTGAATTCAGCTCATCCCATGGACTTCATGCGGGGCGAGACGCACATGACCACCGAGATCGACGATCCGTCCGGCACCGTATGGTTCACCGCATCCAAACATTACGGAGACAAAAAGCGAGGCTTCTTCGCCGTTAACGCACCCGGCATGTGGCAGACCATTCCCGCCAAGAAGCAGTACGTGATCTTCGCTGGTTCGACCCCTTGCTCGGGCGACTGGTGCCGCGAGGCCAACACCTCCAAGCCTGGCGCCCTCCAGGAAACAAACTCGGTCTACTTCAACGACCAGCAAAAGACGCCCGTCGTCTTCATCGACGGCCACTGCAAGCTGATGACCGACGTGGCCCTTACCGATGGCACCAGCTACCTCACCGCCGTCCCCAACGACGGAGCCCGTCCCAAGAGCAACCTAGGCGGATGCGTAATCACCGACAAGGCGCACTACCTCTGGAATTCCAACGAGAACTTCTACGAGAAGTGAGGTGTTGAGCCTTGAGCCTTGAGCCTTGAGCCTTGAGCCCTAAGCCCTGAGCCGTGAGTGTCTAGTCCTTGCTATCGAGTGTCAACGCCGAGAGCCCCAAAGGGGCGGAATGCTATAGCCCAGATCCTAAGTCTTGTTGTCAAGCGTCCATGTAAATTTTTCTCCATCGAAGCGCTGCTTGGTCTTGTACATGTGGAAAGCGACGCGAATTTGCTTTCGTGCGGCAATTACAAGTCTCTCGGGGTTCTCCCTGCCTC
>JANYLD010000177.1 GCA_025363835.1 Armatimonadota bacterium | reverse complement strand
CAGGGGTTTCGCTATTACGGATACGTTATTGTGAAAGGATGAGGGTGGAAGGATGAAGGATGAAGGATGAAGGCGGAAGGCTTTCCCTGACGAAGCATGCATCCCTTCATCCTTCATCCTTTCAAACATGAGTCTTGCGTTTGTGAACACTAGACCTCATCCGATAATGCAACGTACAAACATCCTCTCGCTATAACATTCATAAAGTGTGTTTATGGCGTTCGCCAGCTCATCACATCCTTGTTAGGGATGGTGTATTGGGCACGTGCATTGAAAGGATGGGGGAGCCTGGCAAACTTGCCGCATTTCTGGTTTAATCCGGCACAAAATAGTCTCTATTCAACTATTACAAAAGAGTCCGTGATAAGATCTCTATGCCTGCGTGAGCTCCATTCAGGCTCCGGAGGATACATTGCGATCTATTTCATTTTTGTCTCGACTAGCTGTTTTTGCGACGGGGGCGTTGGTCTTGGCTTTACCGGGACTTGCGCTTGCCCAAGGCTTGCCCTCCAATCCCTGGATGAGCGTAGGCAATCGGGGAACGAATCCGTCTTTTAACTTCCTCGGCACCACGGACGCTGTGGACTTGAACTTCCGGACGAACAATATCAACCGTCTCACCATTCTCTCGAACGGCGATGTTTCGGTCTACAAGAATTTCAGCATCGCCTTGGACCTGCACGTCGGGGGCAGCCTTTTCGTTGGCCTAGACGGCTCGTTTGGTCGGGACGCGTTCATAACGCGGAATCTTACGGTTGGAAACGACGCCTCTGTCGGCCACAACCTTAGCGTGACGAATGATGCAACGATCACCCACAACGCCTCTGTTGGTAACAACTTGACCGTCACCAATAACGGCGCCATCAACGGCACAACCAACTCCACTTCCCCTTCCACCGGAGCTCTCGTGGTGGCCGGCGGCCTTGGCGTGGCGAAGGACTTCTATGTGGGCGGGAACACACATCTCTCCTCGCTTAACGTAGACGGTACGACGGAATCAACCTCTCCCTCGACCGGAGCGTTGATCGTAGCCGGAGGGGCAGGCATTGCGAAGAATTTGAACGTCGGCGGCAAACTGGGCGTCACCGGTGCGGCTCAGTTCAGCAGCACGATCACTGGCGCCGGAAACCTGACTATCAACCCGGGCAAGGTGAGCGTGACGACGTCCAACGGTGGCACGTTCAATATCGACGACAACGGAACGGTCTTTATCCAAACCAAGGCCACCGGCGATTTTAGCAACACAGGTCACTTCGGCTTGGACGTAAAGGGACAGAATCAGGGAATCGTCGTTCAACTTACCGGCGCGGCCAACCCGGCAGACGGCGGATCCGACTACGGCGTTTACGACTCCAATCATTTCGTCGACTTCTGGGACGCGAACAATAGTCGCGTCGGAGCCATTCAAGGAGAAACCCTTTCCGAGTTCGCCGCGACGCCGATTAACATTGCCGACGCGGCAATGAACGTGGCCTTCGGCGTGGCGCTTGGCATCTCAGAGCTTGAGCCAGGCAACGTAGTCCAGACGCTCGCAAGCGTCGCGGATTACGTCGTTCACCTGGAAGAGGGGCTGCGACTCATCGGAGTCCAGTACTCATCCGGGAGCGGGGACTACGCCGAGTATCTGCAGCGAGTCGATGAAGCCGAGCAAATTCAGCCAGGCGACATCGTCGGCGTCTTTGGCGGCCACATCTCCAAGAAGACGGAGGGTGCGCAGCAAATGCTCGTCGTTTCGTCCGCTCCGGCCGTCGTTGGAAATCAGCCTTTGGCGGGCAAAGAGAACCTGTACAACAAGTGCGCGTTCCTCGGGCAGATCCCTGTAAAGGTCGCCGGCCGAGTCCATGAGGGCGACTACATCGTGGCTTCCGGGCACGAGGATGGCACCGGTCTCGCCATTGCCCCTTCGATGATGACTGCGACCGACTTCTCGCGAGTTATCGGCCGAGCATGGGGTTCGGTGGATACCGATGGCCTCAACATGGTGAAGGTGGTCGTCGGCCTCAACGGCGGCGATGTGTCTTCGATCCTCTCCAAGCAGCAGGATGCGATGGCCAAGATGGCCTCCGACTCTGCTGAGATGAAGGATCAGCTAGCGGCTCTAAAGGCTGAAATGGCCGATCTCAAGCAAGCCGTCTCGCAGAAGGGCGCGAGCGGCAAGTAAGTCCCCTGGTCCGGGGAGACGCAACGCCTCCCCGGACTGCGTGGCAAAGGAAACATTATGAAATTCAAGTGTCAACCGATCCTTCTTTCATGTCTGTCGCTCGTCCTCACGGCCGGGCTTGCGGCAGCTCAGGATGCGCAAACCCAGGCCGGGACATTGCTTGGCAAAGGTGCTGCAGCAACCAAGGCGCAACAGCTCATTCGCGAATCCAAGATCAAGTCGATGGCCGTCTGGCAATACTTCGGCACGCCGAGCGGCGTGAGCGACAAGGGTATCGAGATTTCAAAGGTCGTCTATGACAAGTTTGGGAATGCGGTGGTGGAGAGCAAGCTTGGACAAGCCGGCTCTCAGAACGTTACCGAGCAGCACTATGATCCGAACGGCCGGCTACTCCAAACCTTGAACGGCGCGCCTGGCACCCAGTCGAAGATCGACTACCAGTACAACGCGGCGGGCAAGGTGCAAGAGGCGATCGGCCACACCGCAAACGGAAAGGCCAATCTCGATCTGAAGTACGAATACGATGGCCAGGGCCATGTGTCCCGGGCCGTCACGGCCATGGCCGGCCGCGGGATCATGGAGGACTCCATGGAGTACGGGCCGGACGGCAAAGCTAAAACCCTTAAAATGGTGGGGCATTTCGTGAATGGCACGACAAGCCAGACCCTCGTGACTTACGAGGCCGGGGGCGGCAAGTACGACCAGACCATTCTCGATGCAAAGGGCGCAACCGTCGCGCACGCAGTTTCGAGCCTTGACTCGGCGGGACACGTCCTCGATCTCGTCCAGATGGACGGCAAGGGAGCGGTTGTAAGCAAGATGCACTCTAGCTACGACTCCCAAGGCAATCTCATCCACCAGACGATGTCCGGCCGTGACGGCAAGACCGTCTTGGACACCGCCAACACGTATGACGGCCAAGGGCATGTCATCGAGGCCGTAAACACGGCCCTGCGGGCGTGACGCGCATGGCGTATCGCTACGATGCGAAAGGCAACCTCATCAACCAAACGCGCTACGACGCGCAGGGCCGCCCGGTTGAGGTTTTGAAGTACGTTTACGAGTACTTCAACTGAGGCGTTTAGAGCCGGATCGGGCTTCTGCCCGATCCGGCTCGGCCTTCGGCGCCATTCGGCCCTTACCGGTTGAAGATCAGGTTAGGTGGGTCAGGAACTTCCCAGTTTGGACCACGGGCTTTGTAGCTCTTCTTCGGGCGTAGTGAACCTTATCTTCAGAAGTCGTTCTTTCTTGTCGTAAAGGCGGTACGCGTTCCAGCCCTCGTGAAGGCCGGGGCTGCCTAGGATGGCTTTATGAACGGCATCAAGCTCCACCAAATCTCTTAGGTCCAACCGTCTTCCACCAAAGAGCTTCTTGGGGAACTGGACGTGAATGACCCTATTCAATTTCAGGATTTCGAGGTCCTTGAAAGCGGTCATTCTCGACAGCGTATCCAAGAACTCGCTCTGGGCGTGGTTGACGATTTCGCTGGGATGCCTGCTGTCCGCGTGAGCCTTGGGAAAGCCCGACACGAGAGTTCTGTAGTCCGATGGTTGGGGCTCCTCGACTCGCTTGGGCTTGGTCCGTTTGGCTTCCGTTTGGATTCCGCCATCCCTTTCGAGCAAGTACGTCGCAAGACTGCTGAGGAACTCCTTGCCCTTGGCGGTTGCCTTTGCTGTGGAGCTGAGGATGATTTCCGGCTTGGTGTCTTTCACCAGGTGCCTTCCGGCTGTGATTTCCCGGTGCAGATTGTCCTCCGAGAGCTTGATCGCGATATCGCGTTCGATCTTGCTCATGCTCCTGAAATCATCGTCGTAAACGAGAAGCTTCACTTCAGTTGACAAGTCGGCGTCGCCCTTTTTGTAGCCGGAAATCGTGAAATCGTCCAAGTGGGGAAAGTTGCCTGGATCGAACTCGCCCTTCATCTCATCGAACATTTCATCGAGCTGTTCTCTGGCCATCCTGCGGGCGCCTTCGATACGAATGAACTGATTCGAAAAGGAGAAATATTTTCGGGCGTATTCGTCTGGAGTCAGCAACTCCATGTAGTCGGTGCCGATCCCGCTCGTGATGCCGTATCTGAACGCGGGGTCTTTGGGCTTGTCGAAAAGCTCTTTCATTTCCTGAGCGGTGACGCCGGCCGGGGCACGGAGATAGAAAACGCCCTGGCGGAGCCGCTGTTCGATCTGCGGGAGCTTATAAGTGGTGGCCGAGTGGTCAACATCGAGAACCTTCACTCGATCTTCGGCCGTGCCAAGCCGTTTGAGCTCTTTCCCCAGGTCTCGGAAAGTCATCGGTTTCTATTTTGGGTGATTTGTCGTTGTGTGGTTTGTGACGGGTCACGGGTCACAGGTCAAGGGAATTCACACGTCGCCTATTGCCCGTAACCCGGTACCTGTCACCCGTGACCCGTGACCCGTGACCCGGTCCGCACTTTACGTTAGTTTGCGGTCGACTCGTAAGATGGCACTGTTTAGGCGATTGCCAAACGGAGAGAATTCTAAATGAAAAGATTTGCAACTTACCTAGCCCTCCTCATCTTCAGCTTATTTGTAGTTACCGCGTGCGGAGGCAGCGGCGGAGGCGGTGGCGCCGCCCCTAATACCTTCGCCGGAGCCTATAAGGCGGACTTCACGAGAGGCGTCCCTAATACGACGATGCTTGTCACGATTGCCAAGAATGGCAACACGACATTTGTGATTTCGGATGCGACCGGCGTGCTGTACTCTGGGACCGGTACCACCACGCCTACCGGGCATGTGACGGGGACTGCGAGCGGTGTTGCTCCGACCGTTGGATCGGTGACCATCGTGGGAGACCTCACGAGCGGGACTCCGCCGACGATGTCTTTGACTCTCACGGGCGCTTTGACCGACCCGGTTGGCCTTATTCAGATTCAGCCGCAAGGAGTGACGCCTCTCGTCGGCAACTACAACGGAAGCTACTTCGGCGGCGCAACTGGGACCTTTACGCTCGCTATTGCTAGCGACGGTTCCGTTACCGGCAATGTGGTCGCAGGCCAAACAAACATTCCTGTCACTGGATCGGTTGCGGTTTCGGGCGGCGTGAATTTCTCAGGTTCTGGCTCGGCGGGATCGGCCACGTGGACGGGGACGTTCTTCTTCGTTCCCGGTTCGTCGGTTGCGCAGGGTTCGGGCACTTGGGTCAACGGACCCTTGAC
>JANYLD010000112.1 GCA_025363835.1 Armatimonadota bacterium | reverse complement strand
TCGGGTAGGGCGATCGAGGCAGCCGGCCAGGTTCATAAAGGTGGACTTGCCTGAACCGGAGGGGCCCATAATGGCTACAAATTCGCCTTGTTCGACAACGAGGTCCACATCGCGGAGGGCGTGGACGACCATGTCGCCCATAACGTAATCTTTGGAAAGGCCGTGGACCTCGATGACGGGTTTATTCATGTCTTAATGCCTCGATCGGCTGGAGGCTACTGGCTCTGATGGCAGGATAGAGGCCAAAGAATAACCCTACCAGCGCGGAGAAACCGAAGCTGAGTACAACGGCCTGGGTATTGACCATCGGCGGCACATTGAGCAATTTGGCAACGCCAACGACGGCTACCGACCCGAGAATGATTCCGAGGAGCCCACCCACGATGCACATCACGACGCTCTCAAGGAGGAACTGGGACAGGATGCTTTCGCGTCTCGCGCCCACAGCTTTGCGGAGACCGATTTCGCGAGTCCGTTCCGTCACCGACACGAGCATGATGTTCATGATTCCGATGCCGCCCACCAGAAGAGAAACGGAGGCGATGCCGGCGAGAAGCATGCTGAGCAGACCGGCCTGCGACGCGAGCTGGTCAACGATATCGCCTTGATTCATGACTCTAAAAAGCGGTTCTCCCGACGCATTCTTGCGATGAGCTGAGAGGACATCTTCGATCTTGGATTGGGTGACGGCCATAAGGTCGGAATACTTGGCTTTGATGAAAATGTCGTCCAGTTGAGTCTGGCCGAGAACCCTTTCACGTGCTGTTTTCAGCGGAATGTAGACCTGATCATCCTGGCTCATCATTCCGTTACCGCCTTTGTACGCCACGACGCCGGTGACCACGAAGTTCTGGTTTTGGAGCTTGATCGTAGCGCCGACCGCATTGGCTGTGTCGAAAAGCTCTTGATAAACTTGATAGCCGAGAACGACTTTGCGCGCCCCCTGCTTCTCATCATCGTCATTAAACCAACCGCCCTGAAACATCTTGTCTGCGTTCCGAATTTGCGCGTACTGCGGCTCAACGCCATCAAGCCGGGTGAAGGCCGTCTGATTGCCGTATTTCACAGCGCAGCGTCCATCCACGGAGCCCGTAACCCCGTCGATCAGCTGCGGCACGCCCTTCCTGATGGCTTCAACATCTTCATCTTTGAGGGTCGGGATTGTGCCCGGCCCTCCACTGACGCCGCCTCGCCTCCAGTTTGGAGAAACCATCAGCAAATTCGTGCCCATCTTCTGGATATTCGAAAGCGACTTCACCTTCGTCCCTTCGCCAATGCCGATCATAGCGATAACCGAGCCAACCCCGATGACCACCCCAAGCATGGTCAAGAGCGACCGCATCTTGTTGGCCAAGATGGCGTTAAGAGCGCTGAAAATGCTGTCGCGGAGGTTCATTTTGTGTGGGCGGTGGTTAGCGGATAGTGGATGGTGATTGCTCGATTCAGGATTCAGGGCCAGGATTCAGGATTCGGGATTCGGGATTCGGGATTCGGGATTCGGGATTCGGGATTCGGGATTCGGGATTCGGGATTCGGGATTCAACTCTGACGAAGCGTGACGTATCTCGCATGCCGATTCGCGATTCGCGATCCGAGATCCGAGATCCGAGATCGTTTAGCCTCCTCCTCGGCCGCCGCCACCGCCTCCTCGTCCTCCGCCGCCGCCTCTACCGCCTCTACCGCCTCCAGCGCCCCCTCTGCCGGCGCCACCCGCGGTCGTGCCACGGCTGGTGGTGCGTCTCATATTTGGACCGCCTGCGGCTAAACCGGTTTGTTGCTGCTGATCCTGGGCCATCTGGTCTTGAATCGCCTTCAGTTGCGCGAGGTCCACTTCAGAGGTCACGACTTGATCGCCTTCCTTCAAACCGGAAATAATCTCCGTGCCGTCGTTTCCGGCCTCGCCCACTTTGACCGGCGTTTCGATCGGGTGCTTGGGATCGGGACCCTTAAGTAAAACGTAGGGACCGTTTGGTCCATCCTTGATCGCCTGAGAGGGCACCACCAGAACATTGTCCTTTTCTAATGTGATGAACTCGCACGTCGCGTTCATGCCCGGCTTGATCGCAGGCACCTTGGGACCAGGAAGAATTCGCACGCGGACCGAAACAGAAGTGACGCTTGACGCGGTGATGGCGGCGGGGTCGACTCTGTCAACAATGCCGTCGAACTTGTGGCCTGGAAAGGCTTCCGCGTTGATCTTCACCTTTTGGCCGGCGTGCACGTTTGCAACGTCCGCCTCGTCTACGCTGCACACCACAAACATGGTGCTCGTATCCGAGATCTGGACAAGGCTGGTGCCCTGGCTGAAGGTGCTCGTACCGGGAGGGATGATCGTGCCCTCCTCGAGGTATTTGGTCGTGACAACGCCGTCCCGAGGAGCCAAAACTGTGGTGCTCTGCAACTGAACCTTCGCGTTATCGACGGTGACCTTGCTGCGGACCGTACTCGCTTTGGCGGCCACCACGTCTTGTTGCCGGACTCGATTGTTGAGCGCATCGCTCTGCGCCTTCTGGAGCGCAATGCGGGCAAGCCTCACATTCTCTTCTGCCTCAGCGACATTCGTGGTGGCAACGCCAGTGTTCGTGCTACCGGCCTTAGCCTGAGCCAGCGCCGCGGCTGCCTTCTGCGTGTCCGTGGCTGCCGACTTCTCTTCCGCCGAAATCTCTTGCCCTATCGTCGCCATCTTCTGCTGAGCCGTGTTATAGGCGGATTTGGCCGCCTCGAGAGCCGACTTGGCCTGATCGACGGCGGCCTGGGCCACGTAGCCTTTGGCGAGAAGCTGCTGCTGACGCGTGTAATTGGCGTCGGCCGCATCCTCATTCGCCTTCGCCTGATCCAAGGCGCCTTGAGAATCTCTTCGAAGCTGCGGAATCGTCACGACCTGCACTCTCTGTTGGGCTGCGAGCGCCGCATCGTACGCCGCCTGCGCGGAGGCTATGCTCGAAGAAGTCATGGCCGGTTGCTGCTGAGCTTGAAGCCGTACCCTGTCCAGCCTCGTGATCGCCTGCTGCAACGCTACTTGAGCATTGCGAACGCCCTGGTCGCTGGAGACGATCTGAAGTTGAAAATTGGTGGCCGCTTGTGACGCGCGGGCTTGAGAGGCCGCTAGGTCTGCAGCCGCCTGGTCATAAGTTGCCTGAGTGTCCTTCGGATCGATGTTGGCAATCAGGTCTCCCTTCTTAACAACGGACCCTACGTCGACCGCCAACTTGACCACCTCGCCGCCTGCCTTCGACTTCACGTCCACCGCCGTCTTGGCCTGCAAGATGCCCGTCGCTGAGATCGATTGGATGATGGAACCCTTTTGGACCGAATCGTATTGGTACTCGACCTGTGCTTCAGGCTTTTTGCCGCGAACGACAAAGGCGTAGATCGCTAAACACGCGACCACGAGGCACGCGATCCAAATAATTCGTTTCTTCATGGGGTGACGGGAGTTTCTCCAGGAATCGATTGTCCGGTCACGAGCTTCAAGTTCACGGTTGAGGTCTCGTAGTCGTAGAGTGCCTGTACAAAGTTCGCTTCCGCGGTGGCAAGGCTTGCCTGGGCGGTGATGACGTCGATAATGGTGCTGACGCCAAGCCTTTGAGATTCGGCTGCCGCGTCATAGTTCAGCTTTGCCGCGTCGATCGCCTGCTGCGCTGCCGTAAGTCGCTCCGCGTTCTGCTTTACAGCTTGATACGCTGCTTCGATCTCCGATTGCGCCGTCCTTTCCGTCTGGAGCAGGCTTGCTTGGGACGCTTTGTAGTCGTACTCAGACTGTCTCGCCGCAGACTTCGAGCGGCCAAAGTCGAGCCAAGGGAGCGAGAGGCTGAGCGTGAAGGCGCGGTCTTGGAGCTGGTGAGGCGTAAGCTCTTGGCCGTAGGTGGCATCCACCGCCAAGCTCGCTTGAGCTCTTCGTTCGGCGAGAAGGGTTGTGTAGTGCAGGCTGTCGTTCCGCTTGCGGGCCGCGATGATGTCGGCTCGATCCTCCATCCCCGTCGTGATCCTATCGTTCAGGGTTGGAAGATCCGGAGCGCTCGTTGGCGGCTCGGAGGCTACGAGCGCAGGCAGCGGCTTGGATTGATCCCAACCGATCAGGGCTTTGAGAGTCGCCTGGGCGCTCGAAAGGGTGTTTTCCGCGCTGAACTGGGAGACCCTGGCGTTCGCGAGGTCCGCCTGCGCTTGCAGGAGGTCCTTCTTGGCCGTCTGCCCGACCTGGACTTCGGCCTGGGTCGCGTCGTAAATGCTCCGGGTTCTCTGGACCTGAGCCTGGGCCGCCGTCACCAACTCTTGCCCCCTCAGCGTGTTGTAGTACTGAGAATAGACCTGGAAAAGCACCTGCCGAAGGATTTGGAGTTGGTCTGCCCTGGAAGCGTCCGCGTTGGCTTCCGTGGATTTCAAAGTGAAGTGCCTTTCGCCAAGATCCAAAACCCTAAGGGTCGCGTTAACTTGGGTAACCCCACCTTCCGTCTGGTTAAAAAACGTCCCCGGCCCGGTAGGGTTCGTGACCTGCCGCCGCGAGCTGTTGTAGTTGTAGGAAGGCGTGATGTTCGGATAGAAATTCGCCTTCGCACCTGCCACCGCAGCCTGAGCCCCCCGAGTCGACATAACCGCCGACCGCACATCCCCATTCTGCTCGCGCGCCATATTAAGCGCCTCCGCAAGCGTAAGCACCGGCCCTGGTACGTCCTGCGCCGGCGCCATGCTCGGACTCGGTGACACCACGGGCGGTTGGCCCGAAGTTTGAGAGAGCGAAACTGCCGAAGCAAATGCGAGTACGCAAAACGGCGAAAGCCGCGAGATAGACCTTGAAATTTGACTGATCATTGCTTTAATTCAACGCGGTTTGGAGTCTGGCGCATTTTGCGCTTGGGCTCTAGGCACTCCCGTGGACGCACCCTTCCGGCCGCGCTTCGCAACGCTACGCATAAACGCCCGCCCGCCTCGCATGTTCAGTGTCGGTTGGAGAGAGGATTGTTTGGCGCCAACCGCTAACTCTTAATCATCCTGTCACCCTCCCCCGTCCTCCTTTTTAACCTCTTTGCGCACCAGAACCGGACGTCAGGAACCCTGGTCAATTTGCTAGGTCACGGCAGAAACTCTCTGCCTGCCAGATTTAGTAAGGAGATACTTGACAATGCCAAACAAAAAGGACAATACAGGGAACAACATGAGCAGCCGTGAGCGCTCAGAAGTACAGCCGAAAGGCCCGGGAAGCCACGACGTTTCTCCGCAAGCTCGGGAGAAAATGGCCGAAGGAGGTCGTAAGGGCGGCGAGAGCAACGGTGGAAACGGCGGCTCCAGCTCTAATCGAGGAGGAGGAAGCTCAAGCTCTTCGTCGAACCGCGGAGGCGGCATCTCCCAAGGACGCGAGGGCAACCAAAACGCCGCAGGAGCCCACAAGGTCTCACCACAGGGCCGAAAGAAAATGTCCGAAGGCGGTAGGAAGGGCGGCCAGAACTAACGTTACAGAGACAAGCCAAAAATGAACGTTCCCCCGCACAAGCGGAAGTATCCGCGAAGCGGGGCTGGGGGCAAACACATCAAGCCCCCAGCAAAGAACCTTCCCCCATGTTGGGGGAAGGCATTGCGAAATACAGTGGCTCCGACCCGTGGAAAGGAAAGGCGTTCGAGCACAGTGAACCCAAAGCGCCCGTCATCTTCCATCCGCATCCCGCGACCCCTCCCCGTCATCCCAAAGAAACAACCCCAACCGCCAACCCCGGCGACCGCCGATTCACCTGAATGTAAACCACCCCATCGTCCCCCCGAACAAACCGCAACCGCACCAAGTCATCCCGCCCCCGTGTCGTCTCCCGCCGCACAAACCCCCGAGCCAACAAATCCCCAAGCTCGATCTCATACACCCCCACCAACCGCTCAGCCCCCGCCGAATCCGCCTTCCAATAAAGCGCAAGGCACAAAGGAGATTCATCCAAATGAACCACCGCATGGAAATGCCGCCCATTATCATCCCGCAAAACCCACCGCCGGTCAGGCTCACGCGAATAATCAACTCTTCTCACCAACGAAGCGTCGGCAGCGTTCGGATATTCCATAACTTCAAAATCGGACTTACGAATTCCGCGCAAGTGTCCCTAACGCTTTGACCTATCCCTAACGACGTCGAGGAGTCCTTCCCGAACCTCGCCACCCCGCGCGGAGTTCCACCCCCCGATCTCAAACCGCGCCCCACAACTCGGACACGAAGCGACTCCAAAAAAGGTGAAAGGGACATCGAAAGGACCCTTGCACATCGTGCAGATTAGCCGCCTCACGGTTTGGTCCAGATAGGTTTGATTGAAGGCAGGCAGATACCAAGCATAAGTTATCCATTGAGTCTGGGTCGCAGACTTCGGTTTTCTCAGACCAACCGCGGTCACCCAAACGGCGACAACATGATATGCAAACAGAACGGGAAATATGTAAAGAATCGTTAGATTCGCGCATCCGCTAGAAAATCGAACAGATTGCGACTCCAATCCCGAGTAGTAAGCCGACCAGCCGATTCGAATGAACCCCGCAATAAACAAGACCAGAGCAGCAGATGCGACTGCAACTCGAAAAACCAGAGGCTCGTCCCCGGCGCCCAAGTACAGCGCAGGAAGGCCAACAAATAGCGCAATAAACGACTCGGCATAGACTGTTTTAGACGTTCTGAATATCATTTAGAACTCACGAGCCGAAGCAGCCGCCTCGGTCATCGGCCACCGTTGATCGATTTCTCAATCTGCGACAGCCGATCGCTTAGACGATTGAGGAGGTCGAGGTTAGCGTTGTACAGGTCAACCTCCTGGTTAAATGCGGTGCGCGCGGCCTCGACCGCGGCGCTCTCCGCATTTGCAGAATCCACCAATTGATTGAATCGGTCGACAGCGGCAGCATCTGTGTTATCCAGAGTTGGACGAAGCCGATCAACCTCATCGGTGTCGCGCTGCAACTGCTGCTCTTTCGCACTCAAATCGGCCCTGTCCGCATCCATCCTATTCTTGGCGGCCCTCTGGCTCAAAGTGAGCTGATCGACTTGCGCCTGCAACTGACGATTCTCCGCGATAAGAGCCGGGTCGATCTTGCGACGAGCATGCCCCGCACCTGCCGAAGTTATGAAGAATCTCCACGTATAGCGGCTGCCGTTGATAAAGTCGGTGACCCCAAAATCCGGGATGACGTCCGCTGCCGTCGCATTGTATTGATAAATCCCCGAACTGACACTGGCCGTCTGCTGGCCGTACGGCGCTACAGCAATCTCAGGCTGACCATCAATATGAACATAGACTGTCTTCTCAGAGGAATTTGAGATTTCCACCACAGGCGCGTCAATCGTCCCCAAATCCTCCCGCTGGAACACAAGATTGGCCGGTCGTCTATGCCTGGTGTAGCGAAGGGCTAGCCGATCCGCCAAAACCCAACCTTGATGTCCCGTAGAGGACTGGATAACGTTCAACCAGCCGCCAACAGCAATTCTCGAAACCAGCACCGTTCGAGCCCCCGCATGAAGGGTCGAGATCGCGGTGGAATTTCGGCTCGGCTCGCGGAATAGGGACGTGCTCTTCTTAACGACTCCAACATCCACGCCAATATCCACAAGGGTTGCCCTCCGCTGATGCCTCTGGGGTGCCGCATGGCAAAAGGCACTCGGCCCAACAATCATCAGCAAGAGGAGAGAAAGTTGAAAAACACTTCGCGCCAGCCGACCCCGAGGGGGTCTCGCCACGGCCGCCGAAGTCGCGACTCGATATTCAGAATAGTGAAATAGAAATTGGTAACCTGACCGCACCTAGAAAGTATGGGATATATCGAGAGACACGCGCTCCTCAAAACGAATAAAAGGGTGCGTCACGGTTGCAATTTCTGCCTCTTCACGTAGCGTGAGAATCCCTCGAAGGCGGCTAAAGCCTTGTACTACAACAAAACAATCTGGCGCGCCCGGGCGATTTCAATTTGCTGCCCGCCAGAATGCGGCTCACGCGTGATCTCGCAGGAACCGACCCATGGCATACTTGAGCAGCTAGCTGAACCTCGCCAATTTTCGATTTAAAGGAGTCCAGACGGTGGATAAGTACAACTACTCCTCCGAGACCATTCGGAAGTCGCGTGATCTCTATCGCCTTCTGGTCGCCAACCAGCGCCCCCAGAGGAAAGAATGCCTCACGTATGGCGAAGCCGGCAAGGCGATTTCCATGCATGTGCGCCCAATTCGGTTCGCCTTGCACAAGATTCAAGATGAGTGCATCAATAAGGGCCTGCCGATACTGACTGTATTAGTCGTTCGAAAGCAGGGACTGCCGGGTGACGGATGTGTCGCATCCGCGATCTCTGAGTTTTTGCCAGCGCTCGATGAGGTTGCGAAGATCGACTGGCCATCTGAGCCGTGGTGGTGATCGAAAAGCATGCCCGAGTTTGAACCCGTTTGGAAGAGAATCCTAGCCCATGAAGGAGAGACTTTTCGCCAGGTGCGAGGCGGCGAGTTCACCTACACCGTCGCCGGCCAAACGCTTCGGCTGAGCCGCACAAACCAGAACCTCTCGTTTTCCACGCTAAAGCAAGCCTATGACCGCCTGCCAGCCAGCGGACCCGGGGAGTTCCAGGACTTGCGGGGACCTTCCTACCTCTACGCGATTCTCACGGATTCACGAATAGCGTAGGTACGGGGCCAACAAGATCTCCAGGGGCGAATACTATCTGAATCCCGCCGTAGCCAACCGACTTCGAAGCCGTTGCGTTAAATCGAGAAAACCATTAGCGGAGCCAATGTTCAAGTTCATTAGAAGATGGATCGGTCGCATCCTGGCGAAACTGTTTCCAGGCCGCATCAAGCAACCTGAAACGACGTATCCGACCCGAGTTGACAAGCTGATCCTAGGGAGCACATCTCGTTCCACATCCTCACGCTCTCGCTATGGCGTGGCCCACGACCGCCTCATCCTAGGGGGAGATTCTGCAAAAGCCAAGCCCGAGAATGATCAGGGAAACGGCCCAGAGAGCTAACGACGCCAAATAAACGGAAGAGGAAGGATGAATTCCGGACTCATCTTCCCTCCCCGCCTCACCTAACGCCGAGCATCCCGGCGTCAAATCCCGAAGAATCCCGGATCCCACAACCTAAGGCCGGCCCTCAGGCAGGTCAATGGCTTGTTACACCGTTTCCATCCTGAACACTATTAGCGGTGTCCGACATTGAGTGAGCCGAGTCGTTCAGGTCGAAATAGACGAGTGATGAGCCGGTGTCGTCGACCTGCCCATCGCCGTCGAAGAGAGTAAAGCTGACCTGTGCCATGGCGCTCGCTTTCTTCGAATAAAACCATAGATACTGTCTCGCGTAGTCAGTCCCTTGGGCGGCCTCCAGCCGAACCCGCAGCAGCTTTGCGCTTGGCTCGCGCAGCATTTCTTGGACGTGCCAGCCTCTTATGATGATGTTGGCCAAAGTATCAGGCGCCGCTGCCCCAGGAGATCCTGAGCTGACGTTTCCGTATGCGGCCACTGGAGCGTTCAACGAAGTGAACGCTGCCTCCATAGCCTGCTTCAACCTAATATCCTCGTCCAGAGGGTTCTTGACCACTTTCTCCTGCAGCTCGACGAGATGCCCATTCCAGTCATTACGCGGTCCGGGAGGCAGCTTGGCTCGCAAGGCAGCAATGTCGGCTACGATCGTGGAAAGAGGCAATGGTGGTGGAGAACTTGCTCCCCCCGCGGTAGGAGGCGACATTCCTGCGCCCGTATTCCAGCCGATGGCCCCCTTCAGGTCCCCGATCAGCACCACATAGGCAGTAAGAGAATCATCCTTCAACCCGGCGGACAGAACGTGAGTGTCGGACTGAAACTTTTCGCTTATCGGTGCGATGAGAAGGCCATCGTTCTTGATCGTCTTCTGAAGCAGGTTCCCATAGTCGTCATAAAGCTTTGTTACCGGATCCAAGCTGCCCCCTAAGAGATCCGGATTTCCAGTTGAAGTAATGGGAAATACACCGGGCTCGAATACCTTCAGACCTGGGTCCGCCGGCACCACGGCTCGGAGTTCTCTAACGATCCGGTTGGCGAGGAACGCTTCAGCGTCGGATGGCCCCGCCACTCCAGCGTAGCTGATCGTCGGCGTGAAGTTCGTCGCCGATATGCCGCCAATAGACCCTAAAGTAGCAATGACCCCTGGGAGACTTACACCGTGAAGCACACCAGTCAGATCGAGATTAAAGTTTTCGACATTGAGAGCAGCCCGATCGCCCGCATATCCGTCGAGGAAATCAAAGTCGGGCTTAAATGCGAGGTATGTCGCGACGTCACTTTCGATCCTCGGATCATAGATGATCACCGTAGTTGGGATTTTGCCGTCTTTCTTGAGCTGGCGAGCAACATCGTGGGCAGCCAGCGAAATGGCTCGATACATACGCGCCATTTGCTCGCCCGTGGCCGAGCTGCCTCCCCCGCCCCCGGAAGATGCAGCCGCTGGGGCACCACCTCCACCTCCGCCTCCGCCGCCACTTTTTGGCTGGCCCAGGGCTAGGGTGGTGAATAGGATCGCCGTACATAGGGCTCCGTATCTGAAAGGCTTACTCATCGAATGCATGGTCTTGACTCCTCCAATTTGCGAAGTAATTAAGCCATGATACTAGTACTTAGAAATATATGCAAGAGCGAAGGGCGTTTCTACCGGCCCCAGCAGGGCTTTCGCTCCGAAATTCCCGAACCCCCTGGCCCCTCCCCTGCACATCGGACCATCGTATACTTGAAATGATCAGGTGCCACATGGAAGTCAAGAAGATACACAGGTGCCCGATGTGCAAGAAGACCTTCGATACCCGCAGAGAGTGCAAGATTCACAAGCAGCTGCAGCACCCTGGGTTAGGATCAATAAAGACTAACACCAAGAAACGCAAAAAAAGCTTGACTCGGCCAAAGCAAAGCATATGGAGCTTCTGCCGTACCGCAAACCGATCGAAGCATCGGCCAAAGAGAATGTTCGTTTAGAATCCGACTTTCGCCCTGGAGGGCTCCAATCGCTTCCAAAACCAAGTATCGAGATGAACGCCTGGCTATCTGGTGAAAGAACAGCAACAAGTAGTCATACGTCTACTGTATTTGTGCTAGAATAAAGAAAAGGATCAACGTGAACCTGGTCTGTCCAAGTTGGCGATGTTCACCTGCTTGTTCCCAATGTTCACCTGCACCGTCATCTTCCGTAGCCGCCGAACCTGAGCCAGCGTCTTGATCGCGCTCATGTACTGCTCATTCGCCATATTCAGCCGCTTCAACAACAGGGCATGCTTCTTCAATCCCACCTCATCCTCGTTTAAATTCAAATAGTCCCTCTGATAGACCTGCAACGTCAAATGACAAAGAGAAATCTGCCGGACCAACAAGATCTCCAAGGGCGAATCCCCGTCCTTCAGCATCTCCGCCTGCATGGAGAGCAATTCCGTCCGCGTAATTTTCCGAGCTTCCTTCCCGCCCAACCGGGCCAAAAGCGTCTTCTCCGCTGCTTCCGCCAAGAAATCCGAGAACCGCGGACCCTCGAGAAGCTCCACATACTCCACCATCTCCGCCTTAGCCCGCCGCATCTCCCCAAGCCGCTCCGCGACATAGGGATTCATCTCCGGAACCGAAGCCAATTCCGCCTTCTCACCAACCAAATCACAAACCTCATACTCACGATCGTCCATATCGGTCAATCAACTCCCGCCGCTCTCTGCGTCTCTGCGTTCTCTGCGCCTCTGCGTGAAACTCCCCCATCAACTCTTCGCTTGCGCCAAGGACCACGAAACGGCCGATGAAAACCCTCCGCCTCCAAAGTCGCCACCACCACCGAATTCACATGCTGACAAAAATCAAACACCTGCTTGAAAACAGCCGCATCCTCCCGATCACGCTCCCTAAAGGCATCAACTGCCGCCCGGCGCGCAGCCGCCTCTTCAGCATCGACCGCAGCCAATATCTCGGCCAGCACACCCGACCCCTTGTAAACGCTGACAACCTTCCCACCAACCCGAACACTCTTGTAGTAGAGGTGCCGACGCCCACGCTTCACAATCGCCATCAAAACTCCTTTATCCTTCCGCCTTCATCCTTCATCCTTCATCCTTCAAACCCGTGCACTACAAAAATCGCGGTGCAGCACTTCACTTCTTTATAGTAGAATAATGTCTACCGTAAATGCAATACTCAAGAAGCGAAATGTAGCATCGTCCTTCCCAGGCGATGTCCCTTCGTTCGGAATCGACGCCTCGCCCAAGTCCCCGCGAGACGAACCCAGCAATTTAGCCCAACCCGCCAAGCAACGCCACAAAGCGATCGCAGGAAACCCTGGATCGCTCGCACTTTGAAAACCGAATAGTGGATCTATTGCCGGGATCAGGGAAGGATGAACCAAACCTTCATCCTTCCTCCTTCCCTGATCCGCCGAAGCTCTCCCGAGCGAAGGAGGACCGCCTTTCCCTACGCCACGCCGACTTGGTTTCTGGAACGCTCGTTCCAGATCAGTTCGGGCCTGACCATGATGGTTTCCTCGCGGTCGGGGCCGATGCTGAGGATGGCGGTGGGGACTCCGGTGAAGTCTTCCATGAATGTCAGGTAGTTCCTGGCTTCTTCGGGGAGATCGTTGAGGGAGCGGGCTTTGCGGAGGTCTCCGGACCAGCCGGGGACTTCTTTGTAGATGGGCTCGACTCGCTCGAACTCGGAGGTTTCCGTAGGAACGTAGTTGAGCTCTTGGCCGTCCAGGCGGTAGCCGGTGCAGACTTTGAGGTGCTCGAATCCGCTTAATACGTCAAGGCGAGTGACGATCAGGCCGTTGATGCTGTTGAGGCGGCAGGAGTGTTTGAGGAGAACAAGGTCCAGCCAGCCGCAGCGGCGGCCGCGGCCGGTGACGGTGCCGTACTCTTTGCCTTTCTCCCTGATCTCTTCACCGATTGCGTCAAGAAGCTCGGTTGGGAAGGGCCCGCCGCCAACTCTCGTGGTGTAGGCCTTGCACACTCCCAGAACCGACTCAATGTCGCGAGGGCCGATGCCAGTGCCGATGACAGCGCCGCCGGCGGTGGGATGGCCGCTGGTGACGAAGGGATAGGTGCCGGAATCCAGGTCGAGAAACGTGCCTTGCGCGCCCTCGAAAAGGACCCGCTTCTTACTGGCGACCGCGTCCTGGATGAGAACTTCGATGTCAGTCACGTAGGGGCGGATGCGCTCGGCGTAGCCGGAGTACTCGGTGTAAAGCTCGTCAAAGTCGATGGGCTGCTCCCCGAACATCTTGATCAGGCGGTTCTTAAAGGAAAGAACTTCTCTCAGCCGTGGCTCCAAGCGCTCTGGCCGGACGAACTCGCCCATTCGGATACCGAACCGGGCCACCTTGTCCTGGTAGGCCGGGCCGATGCCTCTCGACGTGGTCCCCAGCTTGTGCTCCCGGTGCTCTTCTTCTAGCTTGTCCAGCAGGCGGTGGTAGGGGAAAACGACGTGGGCGGCGCTGGAGACTTTGAGCTTGCCGATCTCGCCTTTGAGGGCGACCGTGCGGTCCAACTCCTCGAGGAGACCCTTCGGGCAGACGACCATGCCGCCTCCGAGGACGGCGGTGACATTGGGGTGAAGAATCCCGGCCGGGATGAGCTGGAATTTGTATTCTTTTCCGTCGGCTATAACTGTGTGGCCGGCGTTGTTTCCGCCGCTGTAGCGAACCACGATCTCGGCTTCCGAGCCGAGGACGTCCACCATCTTCCCTTTAGCTTCATCGCCCCACTGGGCGCCGACAATCACGAGCGTTGGCATAATTTCCTCCTGACGTGCCGGTCTAAAAAGAACTTAGCCGGCAGGCCTCAAGTCGAGGATCCGCCGGCTAATTTAGCCGTTGAGCCTTATCTCAACAGGGGGATTATAACACGACCGAGGGCGTTACACCAGGGAATCTTTTCGGCGTTAGGGCGTTGCGGCGTTGCGGCGTTAACCCTTCCGGCGTTGGGGCATTGCGGCGTTGCGGCGTTAGGGATCGCCGGTGTTGCGGCAGTGGTGGAAGCGCCTGATTGCGGGGTAGCGGCTGTGGAGCTAGAGAGTCCTTTAGATGGCAACTAGATGGCAACCGCAGAGGCGGAGTGAGTTTACAGAGGAGTTCCCGCCCCCTCGCCGCAACGCCGAAACGCCGAGGCAACGCCGCAATGCCGCGCCGCCCCTCCCTAGCTCCCCGGCTTCGTAGGCAACTGGCGGTCGGTGCTGGTGTTGAGCACTTCCCCGCCCTGCGTCACTTGGATGATCCCTTCTTCGATTTGGAGATCGGGGTCGGCGACGGTTGTGGTGTAAATGACCGTCGTCGTACCATCTGGGTTGAGGCTGACGGACTTGGGCTGGCCTAGGTCGTGGAGGACTTGGGTGAGAGGGGTTCCGGGCTTGATGTCGCCATCTTTGATTCGCTGGACGGCGCTGGGATGGGGGATGGGGCCGATGACGGCTTTCATGCCGAAGATTGCGACGAGAAGAAACGCGATGGGGCCGCCGATCATGAAGACGTAGTCGATCGGCTTTAGCTTGGGGAATTGGACCTTATCAAGGTTGGCCTTCATCGGAGTTTGGGCTAGGCCTCCCTTCTAGGACGGCTTTGATTTGATCGATGATTTGGGGGTCCGTTTCCTGGGTCAATCGTTGGCTGAGAGCGGACTTTGCGTCAGGGGTGTCGTAGGGCCTCAAAGCTTCAACCGCGGTTTCCCTTACGGAGAGTTCGGGGTCGTTGAGGAGGGCGATGAGCGTGGGAACGGCTTCCACGTTATTCAACTTGCCCAGGCTGTACGCGACTCCGGCCCTCACGTCAGAATCGGTGTCCTGAACCATGTGGGTGAGGGCAGCGAAGCTGGCCGGATCGCCGATATTGCCAAGACCGTAGGCCACGTTCTGGCGGGTGGTGGTGTTTGGGTCGGTGGCGAGCTTGGACAAAACGGCGACAGTCTTAGCGTGATCGAAGAAGGGTTTTAGTCGGGCCTTGTCGTTGTCCGAGTTCGGAGCCGTGTCCGGGCCGGCTGCGATGGCGTTGAGGACCAGGGCCGCGTTCATGCGGACGTTAGGGTCTTGAGACGACAAAGCATCCGTTACGGACGGGATCGCCTTCTCTCCCATCGAAGTCAGCGTGTCCCTTTCTTCCAGGGCGTCGAGCCCACTGGAGAGTCCTGCGATCGCTTTTTGAACCTTGCCTTGTTCGGCTGCGGTTAAAAACGGCTCGCCTATTCTTTTGGATGAGATGTCGACAGTCGGCGGAAGCATCTCAATTTTTGGAGGCGCCGTCGTGCGAGTGCTGAAGACGATTTTCGGGGTCGGTTGGTGAGCAAGCCGATAGGCACGGGTGGCTAAAAAGGCGGCTCCGAAGGCGAAGATGACGAGCGCTCCGAGAAGAACCGGATTGATGGGGCGAGGGATCGCATTCTCCATTCCGTCGCCCGCATCGGGGGCGAGAACGCGTCTGGCCTTTTCGATCTTGTCGAGCTCCTGGGTCGCCCGGGCTTTCGCCCAGTCGTCACCCGCGAGTTTATGAGGCTCCCAGACGGCTTGCAGCTCCAAGTAGGCCCGTTCGATCTGGTCCTCACTTGCCTCTTCGGGTACACCGAGGACATCGAAAGCCCATTTTTTGCTACCCGGTTCCATCCGTCTTGATTATGGAGGGAAGGGCGGAAGGATGAGAAATGAAGGATGAAGGATGAAGGCGGAAGGTGGGGTGGTGATCTGTGATCAGAGATCCGTGATCAGAGGTCCGCGATCCGCGATCAGTCCTTGACGAAGTATCTACCGATCACCGATCACCGATCACCGATCACCGATCACCGATCACTGATCACCTGATTACCGATCACTGATCACTTATGAAAAAGCAAAAACCCGCGCTCGGCTCGCACCTCGCGCGGGGTCTCTTATGAGTTCATTTTGGCCTTGTCCCTTCAAAAAAGGCCTGATGATTACCGTTGATAGACGCCAGATAGCTATCCCGTTGTTCCACGTAATTGCACTTGTTGCGAGGATGTGCAAATATTTCGTTCGCCATGCACGTTCGAATCCTTTGCCTAGCTGTTCTTTTAAGTTCATTCTCCCTTTGTTTTGGGCAGGATGACTTTGGGTCTTCCGTCGATCGGCCCAGCTTTTCTGACGGGCCCTATGTGATTCCGATGGGACATTGGCAAGCTGAAGGCGGATTCACCACGACCCGAGCCGCCGGGGCCACGGCGACGACTTGGGGAGAGTTGGAATTGCGATTCCCTTTGGCCAAACGATGGGAAGTGCGAGTGTTGAATGTGACCTACCAATCGGGACCATCGGGTGCGTCCGGTCTCATCGATCCGTCCGTGGGAATAAAGGAGCTGTTTCAGTTGGCTGTTCCCGGGAAGAAGCCGGCTTTAGCAGGAATCCTTCTTTCGACGATCCCGGCCGGCGGCAACGACTTCCGGACGGATGCTTATCAACCGACGGCAAAGATAGCAGCGGATTATCCGGTGAACGACAGTCTATCGGTCGGCGGAAATATCTTTGTCTCCGATTTGGGGCCCTCAGGATCGCAATTCGTCCAGTACGGCTGGAGCGCGTATGCGTCGAACGCCATCGGCCCGACCTCGGGCGCATTCGTGGAAGCTTATGGCCTTCTGCCTGAGTTTGATCGCGGCCCCGATGCTCTGTTCGCCCAAGCCGGCGTGACCCATCTGCTGGGCAAGATGACGCAAGTCGACTTCCGGGTCGGTGAAGGGTTGAAGGAGAGCCGGGATGGCTGGTGGATCGGAGCCGGAATCGCCCATCGCTTTTAAGGACTGATCCATATGGAGTGCGGCGTCTTTAGCGCCGCTTTCCCCGAGGGCTTTAGCCCGACAACTTTGACTTAGCTTTCAGTTCGCCGCAGAAGCACGACGGGGCGTAACTTTTCGGGCTAAAGCCCTCGGGGAAAGCGGCGCTAAAGACGCCGCACTCCATACCGGATAAGCCCTCAAAGATTCGGATGACCGGACAAGTGTTCCAAGCCTGCCTTTAGGATCTCCTCGTCGCTTGCTTCCCAGACGGCGAGGTCGGATGGGCCGCGGCTGAGGAATGCGGCCAGGCAGACCAGTTGGCCAAAGCGCATGGAAGGGTATTTGCGGCCGAGCCTTTCCATAACTGCCAAGACTTGTTTTCTAAGTGAATCTTCCACGGCCGTTGAACCTCTGGAGCGCATTTCCTCGATGGCCAGCCGTTGCCGTCGAGAAGCGCGGTCAGGTGGTTTGACGATAGTGCCTTCGGTGATTCTGCCGCGACTTGCACCAGGTTTCTTTGTCGAACCTCTCTTCGTGTTAGTCGTCCGCTAAACAAGATGGCTGAAAAGGTGAAGGTTAGTTTGCGGGATTCGACCATGAAGTCGTCGAATCATTGGTTGGAGATCGAGCGTGAAGGGGGTGAGTTCCACGTGGCTCTGCGCAACGATAAGGGCGTGATCGGCGCCGATGGGCCGACGGCGGTGAGCCGGGAATTGCTGGAGCACCTCGCGGAGAGCGGGGCGGGGGTGATTATTCGGAATGAGCCTTTAAGCTTCTACAAGACCGCCGAGGATGTGCGAGTCTCGTTCATCGAGGGCGATGATGACGAAGAGGACGACGAGGCAAAAAACAAGGAGCCAATCGGTTTTGACCGCTTGGATGTAAAGGAATTTGATGAGGCGATCCTCAATATCCTTGGCGGCGAACACCACGCGAAGGGTGGTTCAGATAAGAAAAAGGCCGCTTCGAAACCGAAGCGGCACATTACGAAATCAAGCAAGCGGACTAAGTAAGCCCGAATGTATGGAACCCCGTGAGAGCAGTTGAATGGGCTTCAGGAGCTCACCACGAAGGTTCCGCATGAGTCAGTCGCAATTTCTGTGCCAGGTGCTCTGGATCGGCTTTCTTTGCATCCTAAAGCTTGCCTACCTGGGGAATGAAATCCCCGCTCCAACGGTGCACAATGGCTTAGTATCGGGCGGCCATGCATCTTCGTTTCGCTTCAAGCGGGAAATTCTGGGTTTTATGGGGAATTCTTTTCCTGTCTGGATGCAGCCACAAATCAACCCCGGAGGACGTGTCGGCTGCAGTCCAAGCTCAGGTTGCGAAGATAGAAGGGTTGAGGGACCCTAAGGCGCTTAGGGATGCGCGACAGGATCTTTACTCGTTCGGACCGGCGGCTGTGAAGCCTCTCCAAGATCCGATCTTGTCTGTCTTGGATCACGCTCAGCCACAACTGATAGCGGTCTACAGCGCCATCCCCGACGAGCTGAGCTGGGCCACTTTGCTACGCGTGCTGCACAGCAAGTTTCCTGAGCGGAGAAGGCAGGCCCTTTATGGACTCTCGCTGCTGCCTCGACCCGCACGGGTGAACGAAGTTCTTGCCCTGACGAAGAGCAAAACCGCCTCGGACCGGGAGTGGGCGCTTTATGCCTTGAGCCAGACCAAAGATCTCACAACCGAATGGGCATTTTTGGCATTAGCTCGTGACCCTGACGCGAACGTGCGAATGCAGGTGGCTCGAGGATTAAGGCTCTTTCCTGGAGCTGACTCGGCCAGAGTCTTGAAGGAGTTGATGGATGACAAAGCGAGCGGGGTGGCGCTGGAAGCGACGCTGTCTCTCGGGCAGATCGATGCCGGCAACTTGAAGGTCAAGGGTCGCCTGGAGAGCTTTGGGACAGCTTTGAAGAACGGGAATACAGACCAAAGAGAGGAGGTCGCTCAGATTCTTGGGGAGTCCCAGGCGCCGACTGGTGAGACGATGTTGGCCGGGTTGCTCCACGATCCGGATCCGCGTATTCGGGAGGTGGCTGCGAGCGCTTATATTCGGCTCGGGCACGTCCGAGATCCGGCTCCATTATTGCGATCCCTGGAAACCGATCCAGACCCCCGTGTCCGCGTCCGGGCGACACATGCGGTAGCAATGCTTCATGTCTCTCGGGCCCTGCCTGTTCTTCGAAAGATGGTGTTTGGGAAGGATCGTGGCGCGGCCCGCGGGGCAGCGGTCGCGCTGAAGGATATGTGCGATCCGATGTCGCAAGGGATTCTGCAAGGGATGTTAAAGGTCCCTGACTTTGAGATCCGCCGGATGGGCGCCGTAGCTCAGATGAAGATGTCCATTGGCAAACCCGATTACTTCCCTCTCGTCGACCAGATTCTGGGGGAGGCGGATTCTGCTACTGCCGCGAATCGCAGGACGGCAGCGAACTATATGAGCGACCTGCCGGGGCCCAAGGTTGAAGCAAAACTTGAGACTTTGGAGCATGATCCTGATCCGTCCGTTCGGTTAGCGGCAATGGACGCTCGAAAGAAACAGATGGGGATGAGCCGAGTCCTGCCGGATATCTTAGAGCACCCGCAGCCTTCGTGGATCGACCCGGTGAGGTGAGGGACTTGAGCCTTAAGCCTTCAGCACGGACAGCAGGACATCCCGGCACCCTGCTTCCTTGGTGCTGGAGAGAGCCAAAGCTCAAGGCTCAAAGCTCAAAGCTCAAGGCTCAAGGCTCAAGGCTCAAGGCTCAAGGCTCAAGGCTCAAGGCTTTGAGGGATGGCCGTCTTCTCCGAAGCGGACCACTTTGTCGCCTTCGAAGTAGACCCAGAAATTGTAGGGCTTAATGATGTCGTAGCGCCACTTGGGCCAGGTCAGCATGGATTTCTTGGTCCCCGGGTCTCCAGGCCAACCCATGGTCCAGGCGACCATGGCGTGGGTCATACCTGGTTTCAGCTTGCCCGCGATGACGTCTTTATGCTTGTCAATGGTCCAGTCGGGATGCTGAGTGATGCCGGACTTGAGGCTGAAAAGGCGGTCGAACTGCCAGCCGTCGGCGACAATTTGAAAGCCGGTTAGGTCCGTCTTACGGCTAAAGACCTTACTCATATCGTCCGAGCTGCTGCCCATAGCGGCGGTAACGACGCCTTGCTTACCGACGTCGAGGAGGACGTAGACCGGGCAGTCGGTGTAGAACGTTGAATTAGTTTCTCCCCCGAGGGCCGCAATCTGGGGACCGACGTTCAAGGGAATATGGTGCGTGTACAGTCGGAGGATTTTCTTGACTTTGAGGGGCTGGACCACTCCGACATGAATCGTAGCCGTCTCGCCGGGGATGCTTGAGACGGCGTTGAGCGAGCCGCCGTACAGCCAAACCGGCTGATTAAGATATTTCGTTCTCAGATCGCGCGCCGCGTCGTCCCATAGGATGGGGGCCAGACCCGGAATGGCGAGTGGGTCACCGGCGCCGCTATAGGTGACGGGCTTTGGCCAGTTCTCAAGGCGAAAATAGGCTTCGTAGGAGCCGTCTGAATGGGAGTCCAGGGTTTCAAGGCGGAGTTCGTGAAGGACTGCTTTATCGTATGGGACAGCGCTCCCGTCCTCTTGCTTTAGATCTGCCTTTTGGTCTGGGAGGTAGAAGTAGCGTAGACCGACTGCCGCTGTCGGAGGAGTGAGGGTGGCGGGGATGTAGATGATGTCGTCGACCGCGTGGATGGGGAGAGAAATCATCTTGTGGCTGGCGGAGTCGCTCGCGAGGACGAAGCCGCTGGCTTTGAGGCGGACGAAGCCGGGGACGTTTTTGCTGGTGCTGACCGTTACGGGGACGAACGCGGTACTTACAGGTTGTCCAGGTAACACGGCTCCCTGGACAGCTTCATTAGGCCTAACGAAAGCGAGTGTCGGATGATTAATTTCGGTTTCGTCTCCGGCGACCTCCAAGGACAGTTGGAGCTGGTCTGGGTCTGCGGTCCAATTGGATGGGCTCGCAGGGCCGGTAAGTGCAATTACCCATCCGCCTGCTCGGTTGCGCACAAGCGAGGCGGTGACGTCCGGGTCCAGCTTTATCGGCGCGGGCTCGATCTTGGCTTTTGTTTGGAGGAGAGCGAGGATGGCGATGAGCATAATTTTCTTGCTGCTTCATTGTAACTGTAGTCTCGTGAATGGTGAATGGTGGGTGGTGGGTTGGCAGTTTGTCGATCCTCCTCCTGTTCTCACCCGGTTGATCGTTTCCAGAACCCCCATCCCCAGCCCTTCCCCCTCTGCCGCACAAACATCGGCACAAGGGGAAGGGAGTCTTACGGTCTACAATGGGGCGTGAGCGCTAAGGTTTTAATCGCGGTTTTGATTGGGTCGACGGCGGTGGTTGCAGGGGCTTTGAACTTGCCTCGAACTGTTACGATTGCTCCGCAAGGGGCGAAGATGTTGATCGGAAAAGCCCCAGCGTTTAGCGCGAAGTCACCCGACGGCAAGACCTACGATTTGGGCGGTTTGACCAAGAACAGTGCTGGATACTTGTACTTCGTCAAGAAAGATTGTCCGATCAATGCACAGGCCGTCACCTTCTACAACCAGCTCTACACCAAGTACGGGGCAAAGACGCCCATGCTCGGCGTCTTCAACGGCAGCGCGGACGAATACAAGATTTATCAAAAGGACCATCACATGCCCTTTCCGGTCGTGTTAGACCCCAACCAGAAGATCATTGCCGCTTACGGTGCAGAGCGATCGCCCTGGGTCGTTGAGGTGTCGCAGACGCAGATCGTTGGGCGGACCTGGAAAGGTTATGACCAGGTTTATCTGCAGCAGATTAACAAGGCTCTTGCCGAAGCGGTGAAGTCGCCAGTTGCAAAGATGGACTTCTCGGCCGCTCCTGCCGAGCCACGCTATGGCTGAGCGTTTTGACGGCCTGCCCTCCGTGTGAGGGCATTGTAAGATTGACGAACCACCAACAGAGGCGCTGAGGATCTCAAAGAAACAGAGATCTTCTGTCTTCAGGCCGGCATTGCTACCGCGTCTGCTCCAACTTGGCCTTTCTCGGTCTTTCTAGATGAAAGGTAGGTGATCGCTACGCCCAGTGCGAGAAGAACGAGACCCATGGCGATGCGGGCACTTACAGTGTTGACTTGGAGCGAGGAATCGCTGTTGACTGGGAACAGCGGGAAGAGGGGATAGAAGCCCCACGAGAGGGATTTTATCTCAGGATCGAACATCAACAGGAAGGGCAGCGGGAGCCCCAGCGCCGCTACAAGGATGGCTAGGTTGAGAGTGCGCGCGGAGCGAAGTTCTGATACGGTGGCGGAAGACCATTTGCCGAGCGACCAGAAGAAAGTCCAAAAGCCGGCGGCCCAGACCATCGTGGCGAAGAAGATTGGGCCAGGGTGCGAGGGGGTCATCAGGAAGCACCACATGCCCGCCGTGATTGCAACCATGGCGAGGATCATAAAGATGTATGGCAGCCCGCCGGCAGGCGTTCCTCTAAAGGCTTCTTTGATCGAGAAGTTACCGTTGGGGCGGAACTTCCGCTCCGAATCCAATCCCGAGCAACTCAGAAACGGAATGAAGAACAGGAGCACCAAGGGCAGGAAACCCAAAATGTCGCCTGCGATCAAATCC
>JANYLD010000111.1 GCA_025363835.1 Armatimonadota bacterium | reverse complement strand
TCCCAATTCCCGAGCAAAGCAAGATGCGATCGAAGATCAGGTCCCTCGGCTCGCTTCGTGTCGCCTTCGGGATGACAGTCGTAAGGGGGAGGGTAAGACCAAACAAGCGGCCCCGAAATCCTTCAATGACCTTAGGCATCTCCGCGGACTCTGCCTCCGTGAGCCGATGCGATTGCTAAGGCCGCCCAGTCACCGTACTTGGACTCAACAAACTCGCCGCTTCCTCATCCAAAAGCCACAGCACGTCAGCAGCTTTCACACAAGCCGCCGGCCGCTCTTCGCACGGAGGCTCATCTTCAAGAACTGACCGCAAAGCAACCGCCTTCTTGGCCCCGGAAACGAGAAAAACAACCTTCCTCGCGGTATTCAAAACAGGAAAGGTGAACGTAACCCGGTCCACCGGAGGAGGCAACGTCCCCGATGGGCTCCAGGTAACTAAATGATCCTGCACCCCCAATGCTGCCGTCCATGGGAACAGCGAAGCCGTATGACCATCATCGCCAAGCCCCAACAATATCAAGTCAAACGAAGGCGTAGCGCCTAGCTCCAGCTCCAAAATTGCTTCATATTCCACCGCCGCCGCGCTCGCCGAAGCCGCCCCGATCGGCACCGGAAACACGTTATCGCTCGGCACCCCTGCCGGCCCAAGCAACGACCGATTGGCCATCCCGTAGTTGCTCACAGGATCGTGCAAAGGCACAAACCGCTCGTCGCTAAAGAACAACAACGTTTGCTCCCATTTCACCGGCCTCTGCGCGAGAATCCCAAACATCTTCTCCGGTGTCGACCCACCGGACAAAGCAACCACCGCCCTTTGCCTCTCCTGTATCGCCTCATCGACGATCGCTTCAAACAAACTAGCGCCGTCCTCGGCTAAGGTCTGGGCATTTTTGACAACGATCACGGTCCGGCTCATCTCAGTCCTTCGCTTCCGGATTCCACCAACCGCCCGGGGGCGTCATTACCTTGTCCACTTCTTCTGGCCCCCAAGTGATGTTCGGCTCATAGATGTGAAGCGGCGTCGCGCTCCCCAAAATTGGGTCCACAACACGCCAAGACTCTTCAACCGCATCCTCACGGGCAAACAGCGTTGAGTCACCCGCCATCGCGTCTCCCAACAGCCTCTCGTAGGCTTCCATCTCCGTCGGCGGCATGTGGTGCGCCTCCAACTCCAGGGGCTCGCCCACCAGCAACTCGCCCGGCTTCTTCACCGCCATTCCCATCGCAAGCACGACCTCAGGGCTTAGCCGGAAACGGTAGTAGCTGTCGATGGAATGAACGGTTTCGTCGAGGATGGGATGGTCCGGCCGCTTAAACCGCACCAAGACCTCCGTCGCGGTCACCGGCAACCGCTTCCCAACACGCACATAAAACGGCACGCCGTCCCATCTTTCGCTATCGATGTAGAAACGCACGGCCGCAAACGTCTCGATTTGAGAATCCGGCGCAACTCCCGGCTCGTCCAAATACCCTTTGAACTGCCCTCGCACCACATCAGCTGGAGTCAACGTTCGCACGGTTTTTAGCAACTCGCCCCGCTGGTCTCGCAAGTCTTCGTGCTCGCAGCCCTTAGGGCAGTCCATCGCTAAACAAGCGATCAACTCCAGCATGTGATTCTGGACCACATCCCGGATCGCCCCCGCCTGCTCATAAAACTTCCCGCGCCCAGCCACCCCGAAGGCCTCTGCCATCGTGATCTGAACGCTCTCGATGTGGTCCCTATTCCAGCTCGGCTCGATCAGCGGATTGGCGAACCGGAAGTAGATCAAGTTTTGAACCGGCTCCTTCCCAAGGTAGTGGTCGATTCGGTAGATCTGCGACTCGCTGAAAACCTTATTGAGAATCTTATTCAGCTCTTTCGCCGAAGCCAAATCCCGTCCAAAGGGCTTCTCGACAACGATTCTCGAGCCTTTTGCGCAGCCGGACGCCCCTAGCCCCTCGCCCACGTCATCAAACAGCTCGGGCGGAATCGCCAGGTAATGCAGAGGATGCTCAGCATCGCCGAGTGCGTGGCGAATAGCCTGAAAAGTCGTCGGAGCCTGATAGTCCCCGTCGATATAAGACAGCTTGGACTCCAGCTTTGCCAACGCTGTCGGATCCGGACTGTGATGCTCCATCAGCTCTTCCCGTACGCGGGTCCGTAACAGTTCGGTCGACCAGCCCGAATTGGCCACCCCAATCACGGGCATATCCAACAGACCGCGCTTTGCCAGGTTGTGCAGCGCCGGGTAGATCTTCTTCCTTGCCAAGTCCCCCGTCGCTCCAAAGAACACGAGCGCGTCCGCCTTAAACTTGCTCATCAGCCGCCCGCCTTAGGCTTTTCTAAGTGCCCGCCAAATTCAAATCTCATTGCTGAAAGAAGCTTATCCGCAAAGTCTCCCTCGCCACGCGAGCTAAATCGATCGTAAAGCGCAGCGCTCAACACTGGGGCGGGCACGGACTCGTCGATCGCTGCCAAGATCGTCCACCGCCCTTCACCCGAGTCTGAAACGCGGCCAGAGAAGTTCGACAACTCGGGGCTCTTCGCCAACGCCGAAGCGGTGAGGTCTAAGAGCCATGAAGCTACAACGCTTCCGCGTCGCCACACCTCGGCAACGTCCGCTAGATTCAAATCATATTGGTAGTGCTCCGGGTTCCTTAGAGGCGTCGTCTCCGCGTCCGCCGCTGCCTGCTGCTGCTTGCCCACGTTGGCGTGCCGCAGGATGTTTAAGCCCTCCGCATACGCCGCCATCATCCCGTACTCGATGCCGTTGTGAACCATCTTCACAAAGTGCCCCGCCCCGTTCGGGCCGCAATGCAGATACCCACGGTCTGCCGTCCCCGTCCCGGGTGTCCGGCCAGGAGTGTCTTCCACGTTTCCTTTGCCAGGAGCCAGCGATGCAAAGATCGGGTCCAACCGCTTCACCACCTCGTCCTCACCGCCAATCATCAGGCAATACCCGCGTTCCAGCCCCCACACACCGCCGCTCGTCCCCGCGTCCACGTAGTGAATGCCCTTCTGCTTCAAGGTGGCCGCCCGCGAGATATCGTCATGGTAATAAGAGTTGCCCCCGTCGATCACGATGTCGCCCGCTTCTAGCAACGGCGCCAGCTTCGCCAAAGTCGAGTCCACAACTCCCGCCGGAACCATCATCCAGATCGCCCTGGGCTTCTCCAGCTTCTTAACAAACTCTTCCAAAGACCGAGCCCCCGTCGCCCCTTGCTGCTCGAGCCCCGCCACGGCTTCTTCATGCACGTCAAAAGCAACACATGCGTGCCCGGCCGCCATCAGCCGCCGCACCATGTTGTTCCCCATCCTCCCAAGCCCAATCATTCCTAACTGCATGCGTTCTCCTTGCTCAACTAAATCGGTAACACCCGATTTTGCCGTATCGCGACCCCATTTGGGAGTGCGCGAGCTTGCTCGCGCTTTTGCCCAGCGTTCAAAAAGTCGCGTCGCAACGATCACCGATCACCCGATAACCGATCACCGCCGATGACCATTCCGCTGCCGCGACTTCGCGTGCTCGAGCATGATGAACTCGCTCAAGTTCTCGGTGGTTAGCATCCCCACCAACTTCTCTCCTTCCATCACCAAGATCGGAGCACCCTCACCCTCGGAGAACATCTCAAAGGCGCTCTCCAGCGGGACATCAGGAGCGATGCGACGGAACTCCCGGCTCATTTGACCTGCTACATAGCCGCTCGGACCATCGGTCGAGAGGCCCCGTGCAATGTCGTTACGGCTGAGAACTCCAATGACGTCTTCTCCGGCGACCACCGGAAAATCATGTTCGAACCCGGCGAGAAGCATCTTCCCCGCTTCGTCCATCGACGCCCCGCTGGAGATAACCCGATATTTCGTCAGCATTGCGTCTCGCACGTATTTCCCTTCCATGAAGGAGAGCCCTACTGTCGCCTGAACTTCCTGGCTCGCCCCCAGAAATACGAAGAACGCGATGATCATCCAGATCGGGTTCGGGGGCTGGTGGAAAAGCCCATAGAATCCAAAGATGATCGCCAAAAACTGGCCGATGCCTCCCGCGATCTGAGTTGCCCGCGCCTCCGGCAGTTTGAAGGCTAGGACAGCCCGCAAAACCCTGCCCCCGTCCATGGGAAATGCCGGCACCATATTGAAGGCGGGAAGGATGAGATTAGCGGTAAAAAGCGCGTCGATCAGAGAGGCCCCAGGCGCTATTCCGCTCAACGACGGGGGATGTCCGTTGACCGCGAAAGACAGCCCAAACAGCAATAGGGCGATGACGACGTTTACCGCCGGTCCGGCGAGAGCAATCCAAAACTCCTGCACAGGTTTAGGCCGGCCCTGGAGCATCGCCACGCCACCAATCGGATAAAGAGTGATGTCCTTGGTCATGACTCCAAAGCGCTTTGCAACGAGGGCGTGGCCAAGCTCGTGGAGCACAACGCAAAAGAACAAGAGGACAACTAAGAGAACAACGCCTAAATTTCCTCCGCCGGTTAGAAATATCCAGACAAGCAGAAAAAGGAAGGTGAAATGGACGCGGATAGGAATACCGCTAACCCTAGCGACCTGTAAAGACCAAGGCGAATGTGAGCGTCGCGGCTGCTCAACCGGCCCTCCCTGGACTTCACTCATTAATAACCTTCAGATCAGCAGCGCGTAGCTTGCGTTCCGTTTCATGTAGCATGACACCAATGCAGGACGATGGCAAGCGCCCGGGGTACGTCCGCCCATGCCCAGCTGCCATGGGCATGATTGGGGTGCCTGCCAGGCGATGGCTGACCAAAGCGGACCTCTACGCTCAGCTTGAAGATGCCAAAGCCTACATGGACACGTGTAGCCCGGAAGACGCCAACGTCTCCACGTGTGCGGAAGCCGCTGGCATCTCGCTCCACCACTTCTTACGCCTCTTCCACGAAGTCCACCATCAAACGCCCCACCAATACCTCGCCTCCCGCCGAATCTGTGTTGCAAAGCACCTGCTGGAAGAGTCCCCGCTAAGCCTCTCTGAAATCGCCGTGGAAGTTGGATTCGGAGGCGTCAGCGCCTTCGGCCGCATGTTCAAGCAACAGGTCGGCTGCGCCCCTTCCGCCTACCGCCGCACAAATTCGCAAGATCGGTAGAACACCGCAAGCAGCGGGCGCAGCATCATCTCCTTATCTTTCTAAGATGGAGATACAAATGGCGAAAAACACGTTCTGTCACGTCGAGTTTCAAAGCACTGACCTCAAGCGCTCCCAAGCCTTCTACGAAGGCCTCTTCGAGTGGACCTTCCGAGACTTCGGAGGCGATATGATCGTCTTCGGCCTCGGCGACCAACACCTCGGCGGCCTCCAAAAGGCCGAGAAGGTCAATCCTGGCAACTCCCCCAGCGTCTGGGTCGAAGTCGATTCGATCGAAAGCTATCTGGCCAAAGCCCCCACCGTCGGCGGCGCCGTCCTCGGGGAAAAAGTGCCCGTCCCCAGCGTAGGCTTCTCCGCCATGGTCTCAGACCCCGACGGCAACCCTGTCGGGCTCGTACAGTTCGCGAGCTAAATGTCGGAGCGAAGTCCATTTGGGAGTGCGATAGCTTGCT
>JANYLD010000096.1 GCA_025363835.1 Armatimonadota bacterium | reverse complement strand
GGTTCTCCTCGTGGGCAGCCTTTGTTTTCTCGGCGCGTTCATCTCCACCCGGCTGCCAGTAGCGATTTTCCCCGACTTGCAAATCCCCAGGATCATCATTGCGGCCCAGGGGACGGACGCTCCTTCGCAGACTATTCTCATCGGCGTCACAAGGCCAATCGAGGAAGCGGTCAGTACCGTTCCTGGGTTGCTGCTCGTTCAGTCTCAAACCACCCGAGGCTCGGTCGGCTTCACCTTGACCTTCACTGACGCAACGGATATGGATTCGACGCTCCAGTTGGTGAACGCGAGGCTTTCCCAATTGCAGGGTTCCTTCCCGGCAGGGCTTACGGTGACTGCGGAAAAGATGAACCCGACCGTCTTTCCGATTCTTGACTACAGCATCACCTCGGACAAGCGCAGCCTGGCCGAGTTGCGACAGCTTGCGCTGAGGACGATTAAGCCGCGTCTTGCCCGCGTTCCCGGCGTGGCCCGAGTCCTTGTAAATGGCGGTGACGTTGCGGAGATGGAGGTCACGATTCGGCCCGAAAGTCTCGCTTCCCACGGCATCGCCCTTTCGCAAGTTGAAGATGCCCTCACTAAGTCCAACGCGGTGACCGCGGTCGGCAGCTACGAAAACCAATACATCCAGCACTTGGTGCTCGTGTCTGGCCTTTTGACCGACGCAGAGTCGATCAAGAAGATCGTCGTCGATGTCAAGAATCGAGTCCCCACCACTATTGGGGACGTGGCGACGGTTGAGGAGGGTATCCAACGAAGGACTGTTATCGCTACGGGCGGCGGAAAGGACGCCGTTCTCCTCAACATCATCCGGCAGCCAACGGGCAACACGGTGGAGGTGGCAAACGGGGTCTCCTCAGAACTCAGCAGCCTCAATAGCGTGCTACCCGCTGACGTCAAGATCACATCTTTCTACGACCAGTCGAAGATCGTCCAAGAATCGGAGTCGAGCGTTGTGGAGTCGATTGCGGTGGGCGGCATTCTGGCCCTCATCGTTGTCGCCCTCTTCCTAAGGAACACGCGTTCGGCCATCACCGCGATGTCGATGTTGCCGATCACAATTCTGCTCGTCTTCGTCGCCCTAAGCTTCTTGAAGATGAGCCTCAATATCATGACCCTCGGGGCGATTGCCATCGCTTTGGGTTTGGTTATTGACGATGCAATCGTCGTCGTGGAACACATTTTTGCCCACCTTGAAGAGGGCCACACGAGAACCCACGCAGTCCTGCATGGGTTGCGTGAAATCATCCCTGCGATGCTGACTTCATCGGCGGCCTCGATCGTGGCCTTCCTTCCCTTGACCCTTCTACCGGGAGTTACGGGCAACTTCTTTGCTCCGCTTGCCAAAACGCTGACGATCACCCTTCTCATTTCCCTTGCCCTCAGCATCACCATCCTCCCCTTGATCGCCGGCTACCTGTTCCCTCGCCAATTGGCGAAGAAGTCGGCTGCTCATGTGCACAATGGGACCGGCCTCTACACGCGCATCATCACTTGGAGCATGCGCCGCGCAGGCTGGGTTTTACTCGCACTGATTCCGACCGCGTTTGCAAGCTATTGGCTCATGGGCAAGCTCGAAACAGGATTCATGCCTGAATTCGACGAAGGCGCCTTCATTTTTGACTACCGCATGCCCCCCGGCACTTCCCTTCAGGAGACCGACCGCGTGATGAGGCAAGTGGAAAAGGTGCTTGCCCATACCGAGGGTATCGAGACATGGTCCAGGTTAACGGGGGCTCTCTCGGGATCGGGACTGGAAATATCCCAGCAGAACCAAGGAGATTTGGTCGTTCGCCTGAAAGCCGGCCAGAGGCCGAGCATGGATGATGTGATCGCGAACGTCCGGGAAGAAGCGATCAAAGTGGTCCCCAACTTGGAGGTGGATATTAAGCCAATCCTCGGGGATCTGATCGGAGACCTTGCCGGCGCCCCTTCACCGGTCCAAGTGAAGGTGTTTGGACCCGATGTGGCCACTTTGGAGAGTCTGACCCACGAGGTTGGCAAACGCGTCACCGCGGTAAAGGGCGTTGTCGACGAGTCAGACGGAATTATTGAGAGCGGGCCCGAGGTGACCGTGGACGTGGACCCTCAACGCGCGGCGCAGTTAGGCCTTTCGACCGATACGATAACGGCGGCCACTGAAGGTGCGATGGAAGGCGCTCAAATTGGGTCGATTTGGAAAGGCGACGTCTTGGAGCCAATCCGGGTCCGCTACCCCTACACGAGAGAACGTACCGAGAAGATGCTGTCCGATTTGGCGATAGCTAGCCCCACGGGCCAGCTTGTGCCATTAACCTCAGTGGCAGCCATCGGAGTCCGTCCCGGCACACCGGAGTTGGACCGCGAGAACGAGCGCCAAATGTTTTCCGTAACTTCGCGGCTCGAAGGGGTCGATCTAGGTACGGGGATCAAGGATGTGCAAAAGAGTTTGAGCACCCTCCCCATGCCCCCGGGCTACAGCACCGAGCTAGGCGGCCTTTATAAGAGTCAGCAGGAGTCGTTTAGCGCACTCTCGACCGTGCTTATCGTCGCCGGCGTCCTCGTGTTCTCCCTCCTCGTGCTTGCGTTTCGATCCATTCGAGTCGCCATCGCCCTGCTGCTTGCCGCCGTCTTATCCTTGCTCGGCGTGGTGCTCGCTCTCTACATTACGAAAACGCCCCTAAATATCTCGTCCTACACGGGGGCCATCATGATCGTTGGGATCGTTACCGAAAACGGCGTCCTCCTCTTTTTTGAATACGAAAGAGTACGCAAACTGAATCCCGACACATCGGTGGAGGCTTCGTTGGCCGCGGCGGGTCAGGCTCGAATGCGACCCATCCTGATGACGATCTGCGCCGCCATCCTGACTCTCTTCCCCCTTGCCCTCGGACTCGGAGCAGGGGCCGCCATGCAAAAGCCGCTTGCGATCGCGGTGATCGGAGGCTTGACTCTTTCGATGATCTTCACCCTCATCGTAGCCCCCGTCATCTACGCATCTCTTTCACATTTGCATCGACGTCTTCCCAAACTGGCAACAGACGATCACTTAGCCGACTAGGCTGCACCTTCGACTTCATGGCTGAAGCGCTCCTGCCGCCACTCACCCGCCAGTGCCTCAGAGTTTTCCGGCAACTCGATTCCCATGTCCATGAGGAGGGCCGCTAAGCGCGTAATGGCAAGGCACCTGCTGGCCGAGCAAGCAGCCGCTCTTTCGCAATGGCTTGAGCCGGAGTTCATGAGCTCCCCCGCCAAGGTCAGTTCGAGTCCGAATCTGGTGAGGGACGTGCGAAGGGACCCGAAGTCATCGCCAAGCACCCGAAGCATATCTCTCTCCTCGGCAGCGTTAATCCGTTGGTCACACTTGGCTTCTAACGACTTCATTGTCTTAATACGGGCGAACACCTAAAGCAACACTTTGGACCTAGGTCTTTCTAGCAACATTGGCGATAGAAAGGGCCTTCGGACCCAGCAATCTTCTCCGATTCATGATTCACGAGCCATTGAACACGGTGTGCTCGTGACTCCCGATCCCCATTCGAGCAATCCATCGCCCGCAACTCCCAGTTGACTGTTTTGCGGAAAATAACCCTCGTCACATCGCATTAATAGGGTAGGGGGGTATAGTCCAGGACGTGATTGATGGGATCGGCCGCTTTCATGGTTTTCGCTTACTGGCCTGCATGACGTGGATGGCGATGTGGGCAGCCGGTGGGTTGGCACAAGACGCACCCCTGTCGGCTGACCAGGCTGTTCAAATCGGCCTCTCTCGCAATCCGCAGGCAATCGCTGCTCAAGCAGGCGCGGATTCGGCGCTTGCAAGCTATCGGTCGCTCGCGGCTCTTCCGCCGGTGACGTTTTCGGCAACCCATATTCAAGGCACAAGCTCGGCTCCAACTTTGAACGGCCAGACCAACGACACGTTTCTCGATTTCGGGGAGACGATGGACACGAGCGGGCAAAGGCGCTATGGAGCAGCGGCGGCGCAGGGGCAGTTTGTCGCGGCAAGGTATCAATTCTTGGAGACGAGGCTGAGCCTCGAGCAGCAGATTCGCGACGCCTATTGGACCTTGGCGGCCGCTCAGGCGCAAACCAAGATGGCTGTGGAGAGCCTGGCTGACTCTCAGAAAGTTTACGATATCACCGCCACTCAGCAACAGGCGGGCGCCTCGCCGAGAGGCGACGTTGTTCGGTCGTCGATCGACCTCGCCAACGCCAAACAGGCCTTGCTCACCGCGCAAAGCGCGGAGCGGACGGCACTTTTTGCCTTCAACACGCTTCTCGCACGGCCTCCGTCGGAACCGACAGCCCTCGCCTCCGGTCCCGGCGAGGGCTCTGAATCCGTGCCCACGGTTCAGGTGCCAGAGCTAAAGAAGCTAACCGACCAGGCCCTCGCCAACCGGCCCTCACTGCTGGCGGCGGCCGCCCAGACCAAGGCCGCACGTTTCGCCGTTAGGCAAGCGCAGGCCGCAAGGTTTCCCGACGTGAGCGTCAACTATCAGAAGTCGGTGCAAAACAACTTCAACAGCCTCCTCTTTGGCGCCAGCTTCCCTCTTCTCGATTTTGGGAGTGTGAAGCAGTCGATAAGGGCAGCGGAGAAGACGCAAACCCAGGCCGCCGCGCAGGAGCAGCAGACTCGCCAGCAAGTCGAGCAAGAGGTGGCGCAGGCGCATTCAGATCTGGCCTCCGCGGTGGACGCGGCGTCGAGCTACAAAAAGGAGATCCTGGATCCTTCCACTCAGCTCCTTTCGATGGCCCAACTTGGCTATCAGCAAGGGGCGACTGGCATTTTGCCGGTGATCGATGCGGAGACCACCCTTCGGACCGCTCGCGTGGGCTTCATCAACGCCGTTCTCGCCATTTACAAGGCTCAAGACGAAATGCTGGCTGCAACCGGCACCCTGCCTCCAAGCACAAAACCGTGAAAAACAACTTCCACTTCCCTGCCCTCTATGCCTGCGCCGCCGTGCTCGTCCTTTCCGGCTGCGCTGCAAAGTCAGCCGACAACAGCGCGCTCGACAGCTCCAAAGAAAAGCCTCAATTGGTGAAAGTAGCGGGAGTCTACGCGGTCCAGATGCCAGCCGACAGCGTGAAGTTGGCGGGGATCACCGTGGTCCCGGTCAGCAGCGGCACGCTCAGCACGCAAGTCCAGCCTACCGGCCAGGTTTCTGCCACCGACTCGGGCACTGTTCAAATCACATCTCGGCTGCCCGGCAAGATCGTGGCCACGTATGTAAACGCAGGGGACCGGGTTAAGAAAGGGCAGGTCTTGGCAGAAGTGGACAGCGTGGACCTCGCCCAATCCGAAGCCACCTACCAAACCGCACTTGCCCACGCGAACCTTGCCAAGAGCCAGCTCGAACAGCAGAAGAAGTTGGCCGGCTACGGAAGCCTGAGCGAGCAACCTCTTGAGGACGCCCATCGCGCCGCGGTGGCATCAGACGCGGCGGTAGGGAGCGATGAGCAGCAGATCAAGGTGGATAAGCTGGCTTTGCAGAGCACGCGGCAGCTCTTGGACATGGGTGAGATCACCCGCAAGCCCCTGGAGGATGCGCAAAACGCCTTCGCCCAAGCGCAGTCGGCCTCTGTTCAAGCCGGAGTCACCCTCCATTCGGCCAAGGCCAATTACGACCGGGCGAAGATCCTCTTTAACGGCGGCATCTACTCAAAGCAGCAACTGGAAGACGCGGAAACCGCTTACAACACGGCCGTCGCCGCGGCCGGACAGACCGCCACGGCTGAAAAGTTAGCTAAGCAGGAAGAGACGCGCCAACAGACGATCTTTGATAGGAACCTCAATGGCGCAACGTCTCTTCAGGGGGCGCAAGCGAAGCTTCAGCAGGATGAGCACACCTACCAGAACGACCTCGTCGCCCAAGCTCTTTCGCACAAGGAATTCCAACGAGCGCAGGCGGTCCACAAGTCAGGCATCCCAATGTCCCAGGCACTGCAATCGGCCCAAGACGCCTATGACGAAGCCCAAGTTGCCGTGCAGGGCGCGGCCAATACGATTCGGCTTTATGGGGTTCAGCCTGAATCCACCGCTCTTCAACTCCACAATGGCCGCGCAGTGGTGCCACTCGTGTCTCCGATCGACGGGGTCGTCGCATCTCGAAGCATGGCGGCCGGGCAGAACACGGATACGAGCACGATTCTCGCCAAGGTCGAGAACCTGGACCGTGTTTACGTCGATGCTCAAGTTTATGAGAAAGACTTGGCCCGCCTCTCCGTCGGCGATCCCGTCGACATCCAGGTGTCGGCGGCGCCCAGCCACGCCTTTTCAGGCCATGTGCAATGGATTGCGAGCGAGGTTAGTCCGGATACGCGGACGGTCACGGTTCGGACGGTTCTCGAAAATCCCGGCTGGATTCTGCGGCCCGGAATGTTTGCCAGCGTGTCCATCGGCAGCCAGCATCGCATAGCCGGCGTGGCCATCCCGGCCGATGCCGTCTTGCAAGAGGGCGACAAGCAAGTGGCGTACGTGCAGGTCGCTCCAAATCAATTTGTTAAGCGCACTCTGAAAGTGGGACCGGAAGTGGGTGGACAGGTGCCGGTGACGAGCGGCTTGTTGCCGGGCGACATGGTGGTAGAGGCAGGCAACGTGCTCATTGAGAAAGAGCAGGAGAGCCTCGAAGGCGGGAAGAGCGGTTCCTGATGATCGATCGCTTTCTTCAAGGCGTCATCAAGCAAAGGTTGGTGTCGCTTTCCGTCGGCCTGTTGCTCGTTGCTGCCGGCCTGTTCGCGTTACGAAGCCTCAACATTGACGCTTTTCCGGATATCACGCCTGTCCGAGTTGAAGTGGACACGAGCGCTCCGGGCTTGGCTGCTGAGGAAGTCGAGAAGCTTGTTACTCACCCGCTGGAAGTCGGACTGCAGGGCATCCCGAAGGCGACCAAGATCAACTCGGAGTCCAAGTTCGGAATCTCCGTGGTCACCGTTTACTTTGAGGACGACGCGGACGTTTACTGGGCGCGCGACCAAGTTTTTCAGTCACTGGGGGACGTTACGCTGCCCCAGGGCATCACCCCGTCCATGGGGCCGAATGATACGGGTACCGGGCAGATTTTTATCTATGCGGTGAAGAGTCCCATCCGTTCGGACATGGATCTGCGAACGATTCAAGACTGGACGGTAACGCCGGCGTTGAAAGCGGTCCCAGGAGTGGCCGACTGTCTCTCCTTCGGAGGCCAGGTCAAGCAGTTCCAAGTCAACGTGGACCCCGATAAGTTGAAGGCGGTCGGGCTGGGCTTAAACGATGTCTCCACTGCCATTGCCAACAACAACCAGAACACGGGCGGTAACTATGTCCAGCACGGGAGTGAGCAGTACATCGTGCGTGGCATCGGACTGCTGCAATCGCCCAACGACATCGGAAACATCGTCGTCACCGCCAAAGGGGGAACGCCGATCTACATAAAGAACCTTGCGGAAGTGCAGGTTGGTCCCCAAGACCGCCAGGGCTCGGTCAGCGAGGATGGCAAAGGCGAAGTGGTATCCGGCATCGTCATTCTGCGCCTGGGGTCTAACACGGCGGACGTTATCCAACGCGTGAAAGACAAGTTGGCGGAACTGAAAAAGGACCTCCCGGCCGACGTTACCATCGATCCTCTTTACGACCAGTCGCTCCTCATCACGCACAGCATCGACACGGTCAAAAACGCCCTCATCGCGGGCGAAATCCTGGTTGTCCTAATCCTGTTTCTGCTCCTCAGCAACCTGCGGGCGGCGACCGTGGCCGCTCTGGCCGTGCCTGTCTGCATGCTGATTGCATTCATCCTCATGTGGCGGGCGGGCATTTCAGCCAACCTGCTTTCGCTCGGCGGCCTCGCTATAAGCATCGGCATGATGATCGATGCGAGCATCGTCATAACCGAGAATATCTATAGGAATGTCAGTGAAACTTGGCAAAAAGGCGAGCCACTGGAAGACGTGGTGCTCCGCGGGGCCACTCAAATCGGACGGCCAGTCCTCTTTGCCATTCTCATCGTCATCGCCGCTTTTATTCCGCTGCTTGCCCTGAGTGGAATCGAGGGGCGCCTGTTCATCCCTCTGGCCCTGTCGATCATCTTCTCGATGGTGGGCTCGGTTCTGATGGCGTTCTTGATCGCGCCGGCGCTTTGTGTTGTGCTCTTGCGGGGCGGCCATCCGGAACCTGCCAACAAGCTGGTCCAATGGCTCCGCGCGCATTACGAGCGAGGGCTGGACGCTTCGATTCGGAAGCCCAGCCGCATCACAATTATTTGGGTCTGCGTCACCGCATTGAGCATCGTTCTCTTCTCCCTTACGGGGTCTGAATTCCTGCCGAGCCTGGACGAGAACAACTTTCGAATAAGGGCCACCCTCCCTAGCAGCGTCTCCTTGGACGAAGCGACGAAGCTCGCCGAAAGCATGGAATCCGAGATCTTGAAAAACCCAAATGTGGAGCACGCGATCTCTTATGTGGGCCGCGCCAGTCTTGGCGGTGACCCGGAACAGGTCAGCAACTGCGAGATTTCGATCCCGCTGAAGAATCCAAGCGAATGGGTTGGTGCCCGCAACAAGGGTGAGCTCGAGGAACAACTACGGACGGCTTTGGGCAGGTTTCCCGGCATCGAGGTGGAGTTTTCACAGGAGCTGGAGATGCGAAACGACGAGCTGATCTCGGGCTTCAACACCCCGGTGACCATCTTTGTCAAAGGCGACGACATGGACGTCCTCACTAAGAAGGCTGATGAGATTGCCGCTGTTCTTAAGAGGGTGCACGGGGCCACCGACGTTGCGGTTGAGGAAGTGTCCGGAATCGCCGACCTCGACGTGATTCCCAATCGGGAGGCGATCGCGCGATATGGAATCAACGTGTCCGATGTGATGAGCGTTGTTCAGAACGCGATTGGAGGGTCCACCTCAGGAACGTTCTATGAGGGCGAGAGGCAGTTTGACATTCAAACGCGGCTGTTGCCACGCTATCGAAACGATGTTCAATCCATAGAGAATCTGCTCGTCACCTCCTCATCTGGCCAGAAGATCCCATTGAGCCAATTGGCGACGGTTTCCGTTCGCCAGGGGCTGTCTGAAGTTGGCCGCACCGACGCCAAACGCAGGATCGCCGTGCTTGCGGATGTGCAGGGCCGCTCGGTCGGTAGCGTTGTCGATGACGCGAAGGCCCTTGTTGCCAAGAGCGTGGAACTGCCGGCCGGTTATTCCCTGGAATGGGGCGGCGCGGTGGAGGAGTTGCATCATGCCCTCGCCACCCTGTACTGGGCCATTCCCGGTTCCCTGCTTCTCATCTTTGTCCTCGTCTACGCCTGTTTTGGCTCCTGGCGAGACTCCTTTGTCGTTCTCACGACGATCCCCCTTTCTATCATCGGCGGGACGGTCCTGCTGCTCGTGATGGGCTTGCCGATCTCGGTACCCGCGATCATTGGCTACATCGCCAACTTCGGAACGACCGTGCAGAACGGAACGATCATGGTCTCCTTTATCAACCGTTGGCGCAGCCACGGCTATTCAGCGAAGGAGGCGGCCGCTTTTGGGGCCACGGAGCGGTTGCGGCCCGAGATATTGAGCGCCTTGATTGGTGTGTTGGCCCTCATTCCCTTCTTGGTGACGTCCGGTATCGGCGCCACGGTTGAGCGTCCATTGGCCGCCGTTGTCATCGGCGGCATCGCGCTGTCGAGGCCCATCGCCTGGTTCCTCCTGCCGACGCTTTATGTGTGGCTGGACAAAGAAGGGCGAGCCTCGATGTCAAGCCAAGATCCACCCCGCGAGTTGGACCCGGTTGATTTGCACGTGATCAATCCGGATTGACCTTATGGCCGGTTCTGAGCTTTGATCGCAGACATGGCAAGATCAACCAAGCGCCCGCGTCCATCGTGCGCAGCCGCTTGGAGCGCCTTTAGAGACCCTTTTGTGTCACCAATTGCTGCTAAAGATTTGCCCAGCGCGTACTGAGCGACCGGGCTTTGGGGGGCGAGCTTTAGCGCACGCTGAGCGTGCTGGACGGCTTCCCACTTCCCTGTGGACGGATCCAGAGCGAGCAGGATGAGGGCCGTCGTCTCAATGTCTGCCGCACTTTTGTTTCTCGGCAGCCCGTCCTCACCCACGTTTGGCAGCAGCGAGGGGTTGCCGACTCGCTCAGAAACGACGTCCGAATGTTGCATGCAGTAGATCAACAGCGCCGAATAGGCGAGTGAGCGGCTTCTCGAACAATCCAGCTTCGCACCGGCCGCCGCCATTAACAGGTCCAAGTACGGGTCACGTCCCGGCCTCCAGCCCCATCCTATTTGGTCGTAGGCTACCTGGTCGTAACCTCTCAACAAGTCGATCCGTCCCACAAGCCTGTGCGGCAGGTGATAATCCAGCCCAACCTCAGAAAAGAGATCGAGCGCCTGTTGGCAATTCGATTCGGCCGCACTGAGATTTCCTTTATCCAGATATTGGGCGCTTTGTTTAAGAAATTCCTTTCCCTGAGATGTAAGGGCATCCTTCGAATCCTGACTCAGATGAGCGTTGCCTTGGGCTAAAGCACGCGAGGCGCCAGAAAAGAGAGTGGCCAGACACATTGCGGTAACGGCGTATTTATGCATCTTTAAGAAGCCTGTTAAGGACAGCAGCAGCCGCAGGTGATGCCGCGGAGAGCTTGGATGCCTTCCCACAGCATGATTGGCACCATCGCCAAGGCGGCGATGGAGTCGACCCACCACCAGCCGAAGAGTTTGTAGGCGCCGAGGCCGACGAGGAGGATGAGGGCGAGGAAGAAGCAGAAGTCGGTTTGGCGGGCGTCGGCTCGCATGGCGTGGCTGTCGATTTCACCGGAAACTCGGCGCTTGGCCGCCGCGAGGAAAGGCATGCCGAGGACGGAGATGATGGCGACGGCGATCCCGAGCAGGCTCTCTTCCGGTTTAGCTCGCTGGATGAGTTTCTGAAGGGCGTCGGTGGCAATGGTGGCGCTGAGGATTATGAAGCAGATGCCGACCAGCCTCAGGCCGGCTCGCTCGGAAATAGAGAACTTCCCTGCCCTCGCTACCGAAGCAAGGCGCCAGAGAACGATGGAGGCCGAGATCACTTCGACCATGCTGTCGAGGCCAAAACTTAGAAGAGCAACGCTGCCCGCAAGCCAAGCCGCGTAGAGCGCCGCGCCGCCCTCAAGTGCTCCATGAATGACCGTGAGCCACTGCAACATCGCCGCTCGCGACTGGGCTGTCCTGGGTGCGATGATGGCCACTAAACCATTCTACGCCCCTAGGGCAACCCCTATAAATCGGGGCGGCCTAGCAGGGCCGGGCCGCCGGAAAAGCGGAAGGCGCCTCTCCCGTCGGTCCGGATCGCATTCGACGGAGCCAACTTGCCCGGAGGCTCCCCCTTTCCGCACCAGCTCCTCTGAGTTCGGCGACTAACTTCCTTCTGGCCACACAAGCCAGTTGATATGGAAGACCGAGCCGAGCGGCCGGAATGTTCCGAGATCCCTTCTGCCCGAAAAGCAAGCCCAAACGGCGACCACCGCGCAAGTCTCGATTGGGGAAAAATGGGAACCGTCCCTGTGAAGAAATCTATGTACATAAACATCCACGTGGCGGTTGCTTGCTCATCACCTCGCAAGAATTCAAAGGTGCATTACATAGACCGGACAAATGGTGTACTAAACACTTTGCAGCGTCTTCAGACAAATGGAGCGCAGGGTTTACGCCACTATGCCGTATCAGCGACTTGCGTTGAAACTCCTAGAGACGAACTGCGACTTGGAGGAGTTCGACGTCGACTTCATGGACGCGGAAACTTCGAAACGCGTGGGCGTCGAGCTGGAACTGCTCGGGTGCCGGGTAGAGCAATTCCCGCATAAGTCTAAGATTCACGTAGTGTGTCCGGACCCCCCAGATCGGGCCAGCGCCTAGAAGGCTCAAGGGTCCGCCTAAACACGGTCAGCCATCACGCCGAGTTAAGCGGTCCAAGCTATGTGCAGACGACTGAATTCTGGATTAGCGACGTCTGCTTCACTATAGCCGTTGAAGGCCAGAGGGGACGCTTGTCCCTTTCTACCCCGGACGCAGAGGACCGCGAAATGTCCTGCAGCTTGGTCAATCTCCTCGCAATTTGCAAAGGCTGCCTCCGTTATCACATCGCAGGAAAGCAGATTGATTGCACGCTTGAGAAGATGGGCGTCCACATGCTCCTCCTTGTCAACCGCGATGGAGACTACATACAGTACGTGTTGCCGCTTGAGACCTTTGAGCGTGCCATTCACTCGCTAACCTCGCAAGGCGAAGGAACGGGAAAACGCAACACTTACCTCTCGTAGTGGCCGCATCTTAACTCCGCGATGTCTTGACTTCCACGTTCCGGTTCGCAGGATTCACATGCAAGACCGGAAACACACGCCATCGGGCTCCGCCAACATCGTTCTGCTTAGAGTCCCTCGTCCCCGGCGCGGTCGCCAGCGTCAAGCTTCCTTGAACCTGATACGGCCACGTGGAGTCGCCTGTCTTAACAACGTCGGACACTTCGGAAGATTCAACCGTGACCGGATAATCGGCGTACAAGCTACCTATTTCCTGGGCATGCGCATCGAGGTAACTCGAAGCCAATTGGCGCACAGCAGAAGTTTCATCTTCTGTTTCCACGGGCTGGGCGTGGGGTTGAGACGCTGGGGCGGCCCCGTTCCCCGGCGTCCCGCTCTTGTCGGCCTGGGCGCGCGTCGGCGATGCACTGTCAGTAGACCGGTTATCCGCCGCAGCGTTTTGAGCCTCGGAACATGAAATGGCAAGCAGCGCAGCCAAAGCCAAAAGACTCCACGTTCGCATGGACCAATAGTACTACAGGGGATCGTCTCGGTCAGCAAGAGCTGCTCTAAATGTTCGGATTTACTATTGGCCAAGCACTCTAGGGGTGTTGCTGCCGGTTGTTGTCGTCAGCGCCGCCCGGCTTGTGGTTCATGATGTCCGGCTGGTCGGTGGTCGGATGGCCGGTCGCTTCGGACTTCCTCGTCGCGACGTCCTCGCGCATTCTCTCGAGCTTCTTGTCCTTTCGTTCGCCGCCTTTCTTTCGTTTGTGTGCCATTTCTTTTATTCTCCTCTTCGTGCTTGGTTTGGCAGTGCCTGCTTTCGCGTCCGAGATTCTGCGGGACAGAGGATTTCGGGCCCGAGCTTTAGAGTGTCCTTGGAGGTTCGCGGTTCTTTATACGCATAGGGAAAGAGAAACAAGGAGCACACGGAGATCGGCCGCCGGAAAGGATGTCTCCCGTTTGTTAGCGAAAGGGATCTGAATCTGGACGTAGGATCGGGTCTAGGCGCTCAGGTGTCCGGGTTGTCAAGCCCCTCAAGACTCGAGGCTCCCGGATAAGTGATCGTCAGGCCCTGTACTTTGGCAAACGAAGTCAGTTCGTGACGGTTGCTAGATTTCTCCGTCATGATGTCGACCACATCGATGCCGCGGACCAGCAAGGCGTCACCAATGAGGGATCGATGGCATCGCCAGGGGACTGCTTCAGCGCACATGATTGCCGTCGATGCTTCATTGGAGAGTTCAATTAACTTGTCAATTCCCTCCGTGAATGCGTCCGTTTGCATGTAGTCGGCAAAGTTGCGAAACGAAGCGTTTCTCCAGGCGGTGTTGACGGATTCCTTGGTCGCCTTCCTTAAACCGCCCAGTTCTGGCAGGTGGACATAACGGACCCCGCTGCCCGACAAGCTGCGTTCGAGCTCGGCTTTGCTGAACTGCGGATTGTGCCGGGAGCCTGGGACAGTTCTGACATCTACCAGTTGCTCAATTTTATAAGCTCTCAGGATGCGGATGAACTCTTCGAAAGGATGAGTGGAATGGCCGACGGTGTAGATGGTGGGCACGGTTTTCGGGGGGTGCTCAGGGCTGAGACTCTGTGGGAAACGGGTTTGGCTCGCTTCTATCTCCAAATTCATGCTTTTCAGCAACTGCCACTTCCGTTGATTTGCGCAGCTTGCGACTCCGAGCCCTAAGTAGGATCGACTTTACTTGCGACGCAAGCACCTCCTCAACCAAGGTCTCAGGCGGGGTTGGCTGCTCGTCCGGATCTGGCTCGTCGACTCCCACGTATCTATGACATTTGCTCCAGTCCCAGGGGTCCAGCGACGGTAAAAATACCGACGCCCGGTCGGGGACCCCTCCTGAATGGCCGCTGTCATAGGCCTTGAAATGAATCGAATAGTTCTAAACGACGGGCAAGTCAGAGTGGAACTGCGGGCAGAGGGCAATCGAATACTTCTTGAGCTCGACAACAGCGAACAGGTCACGTTCGCGTTGTCCCGGTGCCACATCCAAGCGGTCCTCGATGGAGAGACCATTCAAGTCTCTCACAGAGGCATTTTTTGCAAGTTGTCCCGCGTTGGGTCTGTCATCCATGTTTACTTTGCGTGGAAGACTCGGCATGAGCACGTTACGTGCACCGCGGGTGATTTGGAATCTGTCATCTCTGCCCTCTCCGACGAGTTGAAAGAGGCCTGACGGTGCCTATCCCGGCTCAGCCGGCGTCAGGGGCTGCGACGCTACCTTGACTGCGGTCTCCTTGACCTGCTCAATAGCTCGAATCTCTTCAGGAGCGATCTTGCAGTCCAGATGCTTCATCAACTGGATGATCAAGTCTGATTGATGCTCCAGGTGTTGAAGGATCACCAACACTTCCTTCTCGGCCTTCTGATTGATTTCAAAGTCCAACTCCGCACGGGTCTCGGAATGCCGGCCCTGCAGGTTCTGGCCGACCATGATGAGAGGCATGAGGAGGATCTGAATGACGTTGCTTATCAACAGGTAAGCGACAAAGGCGGGAAAGGGATCAAAGGATTTCAAGCCGATGCCCGGTATCTCGGTGGCGATGATGTTGTAGCCTGTCCATAGGATGGTCCACGAAAGGATGATAATGAAGAAGCCCATGGACCCGACTTTGTCCGTGATCTTGATGGCCAGCTTTTCAAGACCAGAGTAGCTCCCTTCATGAACCTCGTTGGCATTGCGAAGAGGCTTTGCCTCGCGCTTGTAGGATGGAAGCTTGAGTTTTGCCCAAAGCTCGGCAGGCAATTGCGAAAGGGGCACGGGTGCGTCTGTGTTCATATTTGTGCTCGACACCAAGGTGTCCAAAAGACCCGACGTTGGAGAGCCTCAAAGTGCTGCCAGCCAATATGACGCGCGTTGTGCCGGTTTGATGAAGTGGAGCCGTTTGGGCCTTTAGCTTTAGCCTCGGTCGGTAGACTGCTCCAGCCTGATTCCCTTATGGATGAATTGAGGCAAGAACATGAGCGAGGATAACCGTCACCGTCTTCGGGACACCGGCATCGAGCGGACAGCCCCTCGCCTGACATTGCGGCTCATTGCCTAAATTTCTAGGTCCTGCCGCTTTGAAAGGCAGGCGATTTCCGAATGGAGCCTCCGTTTCGTCTTGGCGCGTGACCCTGTGTTGACGCGTGATGACTAGGCAACCCCTTGGATCTTGGATCGCGGATCGCGGATCGCGGATCTTTTATGGCGGCAACCCGCCATGCAAAGCCGCAGCGGCTAAGCCTCCGTTTCCGGGCATTCATCCTTCATCCTTCCGCCTTCATCCTTCAAAAAAGACTCGCACTGGCCAATCGCGGATCACTTTTTGCGGATTCCAGATCTTGGATCTTGGACCTTGGATCTTGGATCTCCAATCACCCGATCACCGGTCTCCTTTAGCGCAAAAGGAGGCCCTGCGATGACGCGGCAGGGCCATGCCATCGCCCATGCCTTCGAGAAGAACCGGCCGTTGCTCGCCGATGTCACCTTGCTCCTTGGGCTCTTTGCTTTGCTCTACGCGTTAGCAAGAGTCGGAGCAGGATTCTTTGTCGCCTTTAACCCGCCGAATGATCTCCCGAAGGTCTCTCTAGACGTCCACAACCTTCCCTACTACGCGGCGCGATCCACCCTCCGCATGTTCATCGCATTGTTACTTTCATTGGTATTTACTCTTGCCTACGGCTACGCGGCCGCTAAGAACCGCTATGCGGAGCGGTTGCTGGTGCCGATGTTGGACATTTTGCAATCGGTACCCGTCCTTGGCTTTTTGTCGGTGACCGTGACTGGGTTTATCGCGATGTTCCCGGGCAGCTTGTTTGGCTTGGAGTGCGCTTCCATTTTCGCGATCTTTACAAGCCAAGCATGGAACATGACTTTCTCCTTCTACTCGTCTCTCACCACATTGCCTCGCGAGTTGGACGAAGCGGCGAAGGTGTTTCGGCTGGCGCCTTGGCGGCGCTTTTGGACTCTGGAAGTGCCGTCTTCGATGATCGGACTCGTTTGGAACGCGATGATGAGCTTTGGCGGCGGGTGGTTCTTTGTGGCCGCCTCGGAGGCGATCTCGGTTCTGAACAAGCAGTACACCCTCCCGGGGATCGGCTCCTACGTGGCGGAGGCGGTGGCGCAGCAGAACTTGCGAGCGTTGGGCTGGGCGATTCTGACCATGGTCATCGTGATCGTGCTGGTCGACCAGTTGTTTTGGCGCCCTGTGGTGGCGTGGTCTCAGAAGTTTCGGATGGATAAGAGCGGAGGCGGGGAGCTCGCTTCATCCTGGGTTCTCAACCTCATTCAAGCGGCCCGATTGCCGCATCGTTTGGAAGCCTTGCTGGAGAAGGTCCGGGGGCGGCCCCGACGACCGTCATACACGGCAAAACTCAATTTTGATCCCCTGGAAGCGTGGCTTGTGGCGAGAGCCAAGCGCAAGTTCCGATTTAGAGTAAACGGGGACATCATCTTCGGAGTGGTCATCGGCGCGGCCGTCGTCGCCGGGGTCTATCTTGGAGCCAAATTTGTAACCTCTGAAGTGCGACTCGGAGAGATTGCGGTAGCGTTTGGCCTCGGGCTGCTCACTCTGATCCGGGTGCTCGCTTTGGTCGCTCTATCCACCGTGATTTGGACTCCGATTGGGGTGGCCATCGGCTTCAGTCCAAAACTCGCCAAGGTCCTCCAACCCGTCATTCAGATACTGGCGTCGTTTCCCGCCAACTTCCTCTTCCCCGCTGCCACTATCCTCTTTATTCGACTTGGATTGAGGTTGGATTGGGGTTGCGGTTTGTTAATGGCTCTCGGCGCGCAATGGTACATCCTCTTCAATGCGATTGCTGGCGCTATGGCGGTACCGACCGATTTGCGGGAAATGGCGGCCAATATGCGGCTTCCAAGAAAGGCGCTATGGACCAAGCTCATCATCCCCTCGATCTTCCCCGCCTGGGTCACCGGCGCGGTGACTGCCTCAGGAGGAGCGTGGAATGCGAGCATCGTTTCCGAAATCGTCAGTTGGGGACACACGACGCTGACCGCAAGAGGCCTCGGCGCATACATTGCCAACGCAACCACGGTCGGCGATTGGCCGCGGATTGTGCTCGGAGTCGCCCTGATGTGCCTCTTCGTCGTCAGCGTCAATCGCCTGCTTTGGAGGCGACTCTACCGGTTGGCTCAGAGCAGATATAGACTGGGGTGAAGGAATGAGCATAAAGTCGATGACCGCAACTGAAACCCTTCTCAGCATTGAGGGGCTCACCAAGACTTATCCAAGGCCGGATTCGGGTGGGTCGTTTACGGTGTTGGAGAACGTCTCGCTCTCAGTTGAGAAGGGCGAGATTGTGGCTCTGTTGGGTAGAAGCGGGAGCGGCAAGTCCACCATCTTGCGCACGGTGGCGGGTCTTATCAGTGCATCTTCCGGAAAGATTTACAGCTCTGGACGGCTTGTAACAGAGCCGAATCCGGACGTGACGATGGTGTTCCAGTCGTTTGCTCTGCTCCCCTGGCTAACGGTCTTGGAGAACGTGGAGATCGGCTTGGAGGCACAGAAGCTCGATCCAAAGGTGGCGCGGAAACGGTCTTTGCAGGCTTTGCGCCTTGTGGGATTGGAAGGGTTTGAGAAGGCTCATCCGCGGGAGCTTTCCGGAGGGATGCAGCAACGCGTCGGGTTTGCCCGTGCGTTTGTGGTTCGGCCACGCTTGCTTCTTCTGGACGAACCATTTTCTGCCCTGGACGTTCTCACGGCGGAGAACCTTCGAGGCGAGATCGCCGATCTTTGGGAGGACGGGGACTTCCCTGCCGAAAGCGTCATTCTCGTGACTCATAACATTGAGGAAGCGATTATGCTCGCCGACCGTGTGATCATTCTTGGGTCTAATCCGGGCCGTATTCGGGGCCAGTTACAGGTCAACCTGGCCAGACCACGGCAACGCAATTCTTCCGCTTTCCGGGCCATGGCCGATCACATCTACACGATCATGACCAATCCCGAAACGAAGATCCGACCCCTTGCGCCGAGTCTTCAAGCGGGCGCCGTGCCGTTGCCTCATGCGCGCCCGGGCGCTATCAGCGGGCTGCTCGAGCTTGTGCAGGAGCACGGGGGGCCGGAAGACGTGGCTGTCATCTCCGAGCGGCTAAGGATCGAGGCCGACGACTTGCTGCCCATTTTGGACGCGGCCGTTATGTTAGGTTTTGCTACCGTAAGCGAAGGCGACGTTTCCGTAACTGAGATCGGCTTGGCCTTTGCCTCGGCGGACGTGGAGGATGCTCGCGACATCTTCAAGGAACATGTGCTGGAGAATGCGCCGCTGGTCCGTACGATCTATAAGGCTCTTATGGCAACCCATGGGAAACCGATCAAGGAAGACTTCTTCCTCGACATCCTCGATGAGAACTACAGCGAGAAGGAAGCCAGAAATCAGTTCGAAACCGCGATCGCTTGGGGCATGTACTCCGGCCTGTATGAGTACGACAGCGATGACAAGGTCGTGCAATTGGTGGAGGATGAGCCGGCCGCTGAAGTCCGCGGGGAGCCCATGGATGAGTAGGGATTCGCCCCGAAGGGCCGCCTCCAATCGCAAGTTAGCTCCCGGCCGCGCTCTGGTTATTTCAACCATTGCAACAGAGCGGTTGCGATGGCGAGAAAGATGCTAATTCCGATCACGTCTTGAAATGCGGTTTCAAAGGGCCCGGCGGTGAGGGCGGGGTCGTAGCCGAGGCGTTTTGAGATAAGGGGAATGACCGTTCCCACCACGCCTGCAATGTTCACGGAGATGAACATCCCCAACATCACCGTGATTCCGAACGCGATGTGTCGCTCCCACAGGTATCCGATAAAACCAAGCACGATCGCGCAGGCGCCCCCGAGCAGCATGGTTGTCTCAACTTGCCGCACAACTGCGTGTTTCCAGTGTTCCAACTGCACGTGGCCGGTAGAGAGGCCGCGGATGATAATTGCGGCCGATTGAAGGCCGGTGTTTCCGCTGATCGCGGAGATGATCGGCATGAAGCTGGCAAGGAGAATGACGGTTGACAGGGTGTGGTTGAAGATGTGGATCACGAAGCCTGCCATCAGCTCGATGAACAGCGTGGTCATGATCCACGGCAGTCTCAGCCGGGCAATTTGGGCCGGTGATTTCTTCTCCAACTCGGAGGCTTCAGAGCCCGTAATGTGGGCGATGTCCTCCATGTACTCCGCCTCGATGACATCGATGACGTCATCGGCGGTGATGATGCCGAGCATCCTATGCGTTTCTGGCTCAACGACGGCGAGTGCGTTGAGGTCGTATCGAGCGAAGATGTGGGCTACCTGCTCCTGGTCGCAACTCGGCTCTACGGTGACGATGTCCGATTGCATGAGGCTTGAAACGGGCGAACTCGCCTCGGCAATCAGCAAGGTGCGAAGGTCAATAGCGCCAGCCAGCCTTCCATCGTCCTCAATCACGTAAATGTAGAAGATGTGCTCCGCACTTCGCAGCTCTCTAAATCGTTGCAGGGCGTCTGCTTGGGTGGCCGTAATGGGTACGTCCACGTAGCCGACCGACATGATGCCGCCCGCACTCTCATGCGGATAACCCATCAAACTTCGGATGACGGATCCAACCTCCGGCTCGGCGAGGTTCAGGGCTGAAGCCGCTCGGTCTGCGGGCGAAGTCCTTAGAATGTCCACCGCTTCATCCGGCGGTAGCTCCTCGATG
>JANYLD010000083.1 GCA_025363835.1 Armatimonadota bacterium | reverse complement strand
CACTTAATAGACGTTCAAAAGCGCAAGTTTAAACCTGCACCCCTCCCGGTTCGGGGACTCACCGACCTCCCCACAGCCACATCGTTTCGCGCGGTTTAGGAGCATTGTGGGCTGCAGGGAGGTGTTTCTTTTTGTTTGTCTTTCCGGTGGTCTTCGCAATTTCGCCTGCGCAGACTTCGGTGAAATTGCTACGACACACCGGCTACCTTCTTCTGACCCCTACGGGGTCGCTGGGTTGTCCTTCATTTAACGTCTGTGGTGCGCTACCCATTTTAGGGTCAGGCGGGACGATACAATGTTATCGTCGGCGACGGCCCAAATTCACATGCAATTCGAACTGACACTCTGCGACGTGAATGAGGATCTTTGCCATGCTTGGCGGAGCGGGTTTCGCAAGCATGGGGTTGAGGTGCAGCATGGGGACTTCTTTGATGTTGCGGCGGACGCCTATGTCTCCCCTGCCAACAGCCACGGGATCATGGACGGCGGCTTCGATCTCCTTCTTCGTATCCGCTTTCCTGGCGTTGACGTCCTTGTGCAAAGGGAGACGATCTGCGGGGAGGGATGCTTCCGGTCGGGCACGCCGTCATCGTGGAGACGGGCGACTGGGATGTACCGTATCTGGTCTCCGCCCCCACCATGGAGGTTCCTTCGTCTATCGCTCATACGAATAACGTCTTCCTGGCGATGAGAGGGGTGTTGAGGACTGTTCACAGTTTCAATTCGAATACGGATTCTCCGATTGCGAGTCTCGCCATCCCTGGACTTGGAACGGGGGTTGGCAAAGTGCCGCCGACCATGGCCGCTTCGCAGATGCTCGAGGCCTTTGAAGCCTTTCTGCAAGACGTACGCTCGGGAACTGTTTAGATTTGTTTGGGAGGGCGCTTCGTTTCACTCTTGCCCTTAAAGTCATCTCAACGGTCCCACGACCGCGGCCTTGAGCTAACCGCGCGGCCATAATTCGGCTGTGCTAGCTCTCATTCTTGCTCTTCAGTCGCCCAAGATCGATCCACGAGCGATGGCCGTTCTCAAGAGGAACCGCGATGCTATGATTACGCTCCAAGGCTATCGTGCCCAGTGCACAATGGTCACCAAGGACCTCAACCCGCAGCCAGGCGCATCGGCCGTTACCTACCAGTTGTCCATCCTTACCGCTGCGAAGCCGAATCTCATGCGCTATGAGATGTGGGAACCGAAGGATGCAGTTCCTTTCGCGACAAAGCCTTCCGGAACGCCATCCATCACCATCGTCTCGAACGGCAAAAAGGAGTGGATTCAGTCTCGCCGCGAGTACAAAGAGTTGGACAACCCCGATCTAAAGAGACTGCAGACGGTTATGGAGCCTTGGGACGGGTTTTACGTTGCCGATTTGTCCCTGTACAGCCAAGCGCTGACCAGCGAGAAGAACAAAGAAGACATAGCAGTGCGGATGCTGGGGGCGGAGAAGATCGATGGGATGCCTTGTAGCAAGGTCGAGATCGACCTGAAGCAACAGTTCAACGGCAAGGATGTCGAGACGCGAAAAACCGTTTACCTTCGTCCAGATGGCCTTGTCCGCCGCGAAATCACCTCGGTCCATTTCGGGACGGACAACTTTGTCTCCACGTCTGATCTTCTTCGCATTGAGAAGAATCCGGACCTCCGGCAAGAGACTTACGCTTACACCCCACCGAAAGGCATCGCGTTGGAGGCCCCGGCCGCAGAGCTTCTCGCGAGCGGGACGCCGGCGCCAGATTTTTCGGCCAAGGGCAAAGATGGCTCTCCGATTAAGCTCTCCGATTTCAAGGGCAAGGTCGTGGTCCTCGACTTCTGGGCCTCTTGGTGCGGCCCGTGCATGAACTCCATGCCGCACACGCAAAGCGTGGCCGATAAGCTTCAGAAGGAGGGCTTGCCCGTGGTTTTTCTGGCCGTTGACGATGGCGAACCTGCGGATGGCTTCAACACTTGGGTTTCAAAGACCGGTGTCACCTATCCCGCTCTGACCTTTGCCTACTCGCCTCAAGAAGCTCTCGTGAGCAGCAAGCTGTATAACGTCACCGGCATCCCGACCCAGTACGTGATCGATGCGAAAGGCGCGGTTCGCGCATCGTTCGTTGGCTATGGCGGGCCGACCGATGACCTTGAGAAAGCGCTGCGCGCTGCGATCAAGGCCGGTTAGGCCTGCAAGTCAAGGTCATCACCCGGACGGAAATCCAAAGAGATGGGAACCAAGGCAATGCGCAGCTTCTTAGATATCGCTCGATACACGCCAGAGGCTTCGCTACGTGCTGACTGTTCGACCTGCTAGAGTCTCTTGACACGGTTACAGGTTCAAGTTTCCGGTACCGCCCAAACTACAGGAGCAGGTAGCACCGTTTATGGCACGCCCCACGCGACCCCTTGCAATTCTTGCTCTGGTGACGGCTGCCTCTATTTGGGGTCTTTCCTTTGTCGTTTTGAAGGGGACTCTTCAGCATATCAGCCCTTTACACCTATTGGCTCTCAGATTCCTTTTGGCTTCTGTAGTGCTCATACCATTCGGCTACAAGCAGATCAAAACCACCCTTAAGACGCGCAGTTCGATCCTGGTCGGGGTTATTCTCTGGGCGGCGCTCTTGTCTCAGTCAGTGGGCCTAAAGGAAACGACCCCTTCGCGGTCGGCCTTTCTAACAGCTTTGGCGGTCGTCTTTGTCCCATTTATCGTATGGATCACAAACAAGCGGCCACCAGCAAAACACAGTGTCCTTGGCGCGATTCTGGCTGCAGTTGGGCTTGGAATCTTGTATCTCCCGTCCCTAGGGTCCGGGCCGCTTGGAATGGGTGACGGCGTCTCCATCCTGTGCGGTTTTCTATTTGGGTTGCACTTCGTGGTAGCGGAGAAAGTGCTTAAGGAAGGCTCCGCGACCGGGCTCGCCCTGGTCCAGAACGCCACGGTTCTCATTCTCGCGGCGCCCTCCTTTATCTTTGTTCGGGCCACGATGAGCGAATTTTCATCGAGCAGTCTTCTTGCAATCGCCTTCGCGGGCATCTTGGCAAGCGGAGCGGCCTTCTGGCTCCAATTGTATGCTCAGGAGACAATCAGTGCGCTCGACACGACGGTCGTATTGGCGTTGGAGCCGGTCATTGCGACGGGCGCTTCATGCCTACTGGGCTTTGAGAGGCTGACAGCCTCCACGGTGATCGGAGGATTGTTCTTGATTGGTGGTGCGATTCTCAGCCAACTGCGGGCCCAGCAGATTCCTGGAGACGCATGAATAGCCAGCCAGTTGTCGTCAATGACCTCATGCAAACGGACTATGTTTATGTCCGGACGGAGCCCATCGGGCAGAATTTCCACCCGGATTTCAAGCCAGAACTCACTCCCAAAGAAATGTTGGAGCTTGGCGTTTTCGGGGGCAAATACATGACCGACTGCAAGGACGAGTTCCCTGCCGAGTGGTTTGAGGAGGCAAAGCTGTGCCATGAACGGCACGATCCAGATTTGAACTTCTTTGGCGTCAACGCCTCCAAGCCACTGTCCTATTGGCGCGACAAGGGCTGGATCCACCCGGATGACCCGAGGGGCTGGTTTCAGTGGTATTGCCGGTACACCATGGGCCGGCGATGCGAGGACGACGAGCGCCAGATCAAGAGATGGCGGGCGATGGCGCGTCATGTTGCCCAGCTCACAAAGGGCTGCGAGAAAGGAAACTGGAACTGCAGGCGCCGGCAGCGTCAGGCCCTTCTCCATTGGGCCTACGATTCTCGCACAATGTAGTTGGTTGTCATAGTCACACAAGAACCAATGGAAAGGGAGGCCAATCAGAAATCCTCGGAGAACCAGTCAAGGATATTCCTCACGGGTGCGACCGGCTACATAGGGGGAAGGTTGGCTCCCCACCTCCTCGAGTGCGGCTTCCACGTCCGATGCTTGGCCCGAAGTTCCGCCAAAGTTTTGGCCCGCCCTTGGGCTGCGCATGAAGCAGTCGAGGTCGCCCAGGGAGATGCGGGCGACAAGGAGCGGCTGGAGCAAGCCATGCGCGGGTGCAGCGCTGCCTACTATCTTGTCCATTCAATGGACGTCGCCGGATCGGAATATCGCGCGCATGATCTCCTCCTTGCGGAAACCTTTGGAAAGGCCGCCGCGGTAGCGGGGGTCTCCCGGATCATCTACTTAGGCGGGTTGGGCGAGACGGGTGAGGGTCTTAGCGAGCACCTCTCGTCGCGGCGCGAAGTGGAGCGGTCGCTGGGAATCGGCGGCGTTCCCGTGACCGTGCTCCGGGCCGCGATGATCATCGGCTCAGGCTCGGCGTCGTTTGAAATCCTGCGTTATTTGGTCGAGCGGCTTCCCGTGATGATCACTCCGAAGTGGGTCGACACCGAGTCCCAGCCGATCGCGGTAACGGACGTGCTGTTTTACTTGGTTGCCGCACTGGAAACACCGGCGACCGTTGGCAAAACCCTCGACATTGGTGGGCCAGACGTCCGCACCTATGCGCAGATCATGCGGGAGATGGCATCGGCCCTCGGCCTTCGAAGGCGGCTCGTGATCCGCGTGCCCGTGCTGACCCCGCGTCTCAGCTCCCTTTGGATCCATCTTGTCACTCCGCTACGGGCGAGCATCGCGCGGCCCCTTGCCGAGGGCCTTCGAAACCGGGTGGTGTGCCGCTCGGATGAAGCCACTCGACTTATGCCGCACGAGTGCCTTACCATCCGCGAGGCGATGGACGCTGCCATATCCCAGCAGGAATCCGGATCGGTAGAGACCGCATGGTCAGACGCGGGTGTCATGCCCGGCGATCCATCTTGGGCGGGCGGAACCGAGTATGTTGACCGTCGAGAGGTGACTTCGCGGGCGACGGCTGCGGCCGTTTGGTCGGCAGTGACTTCAATTGGCGGAAATCGAGGCTACTACGCTGCCGATTGGCTTTGGAGGGTACGAGGTGCTATCGACCGGTTGTGGGGAGGTCCCGGGCTCCGGCGGGGGAGAAGGGACTCGAAAAACCTGCGGCTCGGCGATGCCCTCGATTTTTGGCGCGTAAGCGAGATTCGCCCTCAGAGGCTTCTAGTCTTGACCGCCGAAATGCGGCTCCCAGGCGTTGCAACCTTGAGCTTTGAAGTCGAGCCTTTTCCATCGGCAGACGGTAAAAGCCGCTTGATCATGACCGCACGGTTTCGCCCTCGGGGGTTAGCTGGGATCCTTTATTGGTATTCGGTGCTTCCGCTCCATGGCCTTGTCTTCAGGGGAATGCTCCGTGGGCTCCTCCGCTCGGCAGAGCAAGGTGGTTGAGATGTGTGCTTGTGCCATCGCCAGTTTTCGTAGCTCCTGAATCTCCCATTTATCTCGGGAAAACTCGAGCAATCTCGCCTACGAAGCCGCATTCATCTCGGCCCTCTGATGGTCCCAGAGGTGGATGAGATCCAAAGTTTCTATCCAAAGAGTAGGGCAGTCGGAGGAATGCTCTTGACCCCTCGTCAAAGGCCGGCCATGCTTTTAGTCGGTTCTCAGACTCGAATCCTGGTTCGGAACGAGAGCCGGCGCGAACGCACTGATGTTTCGGAAGTTGACACTCGAGCCTCCAGCAATGGCGGGAGCGACTGTTGTCGTCTGAAGCTTCAGCGTGAAAGAATCCACGATATTGCTGCCTTGTCCGTTCGTGGCGAAGATGACCGATTGGACCGGGAAGCCCAAAGCGGGATCGATGTAAAGAACGTCGGTTTCGGTATCCCCCCTGCTGTCCGACCAAATGTAGTTGGCCTTCCAGCAGTCGAAGGTGCCGGCGGGGACGGTGACGCGTTCCTTGCCGATGATGTGGATCGAGGTGTTGACGAACGATCCGTCGGAAAAGGTGGTCTTCCCGCTCGCCACCGTGTTAATCCCGATCGTGGCGGGCTGCGTGTAAGTGTCAGATGTGACGTTCAGCGGACCCCCGCTCATCGTGCTTGAAAGCTCATGCAGACCCTGGGCATCCTGGCTCATGATGTCGTGATTGGTGGTGCTATCCTGCCCGGCCTGATAGATGAGTTTAAACGTAGTAGTGAAGTCAAGGGCAGGGTTGCCGTTGAATGTCGTGTTCGAAACCGTGATGGTCTTCGACCCCGTGAAACTGGACACGCGCGTCGACTCGTTACCATCAAGAGCCCAGGTGTAGGAGTCTCCATTTTGAAAAGTGCGGAGAGATGTCGTCGGAACGACGGGTGTACCACCGCCCCCACCTCCGCCGCCACAGCCGAAAGCGCATGCCAACAGTAAAGCAAAAGGACACAGTTTTCGAGAGATCACCTGAACAGTCTATAGCCGCTCGTTCCGGAATGCCAATGACTTTTTCTCACAGGTGGCAAGTTGGAAAACACGATATTGCTGGCTTGTCCATTAGTGACGAAGATGTCCGATTCGACCGGGAAACTCAGGAATAATGATAAGTAGTCTAGACACGAATGCCGGTTCTTGGATATACTATTAATCATTATGGGACGAACCACCCCTCCGGCTCTGCCAAAGCTCCGTCGGATAATGGAAGAAGTTGGTGAGAATATTCGGCTCGCACGGCTACGCAGGGACATCACCGCTCAACAGCTGGCTGAGCGGGCCGGCATCTCTCGCGTTACGCTAGGGTTGGTCGAAAAGGGCAACGGCAGTGTTTCGTTAGGCGCGTATGCCAACGTGCTGTTCTGCCTTGGGCTTGAGCAGGACCTTGGAGCCCTCGGCCGCGACGACGAGTTAGGACGCAAGCTTCAGGACGCCGGTTTAGGCGTCGCGCGTGGTTCAGGTCGCCAACGGGCATCCTCGAAAGATGATCGCAAATGAAAGAGATCATTGTCTACGCGGGGTGGCGAGAGGTGGGGCAGCCCCACGTAATGGGTCGGCTGATCAGCTCTCACACTAGGGGACAGGAGATTCTTTCGTTCAACTACGACTCTACTTGGCTCCGCAACGAACATATTCTTTAAGTCGACCCTGCCCTTCAGCTATTTCCGGGCGTCCAATATCCTAGATCCGGCAAAACCAACTTCGGAATCTTCCTGGACTCTTCACCCGACCGTGGGGAAAGTTCCTTCAGGACCGGCGTGAGGCCCAACTGGCCCGTACAGAGGGCAGGTCTGCCAGAAAACTTCAACCCACTGATTATCTGCTCGGCGTCGATGATCTCCAGCGCCTGGGCGGGCTTCGGTTTAAACTCGATGCTTCGGGGGACTTCCTCGCCGACAACACGTCCATGGCAGCGCCCCCCTGGGCCAAACTCGCCGAGCTTGAACATGCTGTCCGAGAGATAGAGAAAGACCAATCAGAGGATGCTGCAACGTACTCAAAATGGCTTGCAATGCTAGTGGCGCCCGGGGGATCTCTCGGCGGTGCCCGGCCAAAGGCCGGGGTTGTTGATGACGCCGGGCGGCTTTGGATTGCAAAGTTTCCCGGGCGAACGGATCTCTGGGACGTCGGAGGCTGGGAGCTTGTCGCCCACAAATTGGCGGTCGGCGCCGGTATTGTCACATCAACCTCAAAGGGACGTCGATTTGCATCGTCGCAGCACACGTTCCTTACTGAGCGATTCGACCGCACTGCTGCTGGCGAAAGGATTCACTTTGCTTCCGCGATGAACCTGCTCGACCGGAACGACGGGGATGACGCTTCGACAGGTGCGTCGTACTTGGAGATCGCGGAAGTCTTAGTACGGCATGGTGCCGACCCAGGCGAAGACCTGAGTCAACTCTGGCGGCGAATCGTCTTCAACATCTGCATCTCCAATACGGACGATCACTTGAGAAACCACGGTTTCTTGCTCGGATCGTCCGGGTGGTGCCTGTCTCCCGCGTTCGACATGAACCCCGTCCCGGGCTCGGTGGGGCTTAAACTACTGATCTCCGATAGCGATAATTCTCTAAATTTAGATCTGGCTTTGGAAGTTGCCGATTTCTTCCGGCTATCACGAAAAGAGGCATGCCTCATCCTGGATCAAGTTGTAGAGGCGGTTCGGAACTGGAAACAGGTTGCGCACTCCATCGGAATCCCGTCAAAGGAACGTGAGGAAATGGCGCCGGCCTTCCACCTTGCAGGGGAAAGAAAATGAGCGACTTTCAGGCGAACCTACAGTTCCGCAGACACTCTTCGCTTCCTTCAACCCCCCCCCGCAATCTTGAACGGCGTGAGCGGTCTGAGGGCTTCGAGTAAATCCCTTCAAGAAGGTCGGGAACGGGACTTTTGACCTCGCTTTTGGGACGAGGGAGTGGGGCAGGTTAGGATGAGAGAAGCGATGAACCGATTTGAACAACCGTCGGAAGGGCAGCAGGAAATGTCCGAGGTCGAGGCGCGCGAGGTGGTGCGGTTGCATGCTCAAGAGCCGGGGCTCAAGGGGCAGATATCGGTGGTGGAGCTTGCAAATACTCTCGGAGTTCAGGAGCAGGATGTCGCGCGGCTTCTCGCAGAGGTTCGAGGGAGCGGGGTGGCCACAAAGCAGGTTGAGACCCATCGCGCACGCAAAATCCGAGACGTGGTGGTTGCCTGCTTTGCAGCGTGCTTGCTTCTCCTGATTGGGACCACATTGCTTCGAAGCACTTCGATCGTAAGCAACCCGCGGCTCAACCCCTCCGAATACGTGATCGAGTCGAACGGAGTTCGAATTGACCTACCGACGAATGTGCCCCTGGACCGTGCTGAACACAGCGGAGATCTGATCGACAACCTCACCAACCAAGCCACCAACAAATTTACGCCGGTTAACCTCGCCAACTATCAAGGGACGTCAACCACGCTGGCCGGCATCCAGTCCGGAAACTGGGACGCACCGGGCATTGAGCACGTCTCCCTTACGATGACGGCGGGGCCGTTTCAAACCGAGACGAGCTTGCCGTTCTACGGCGGGGCAGACCCTGTGGTTAAAGCCGACTGCGCTTTTGAGAGAAACCAACGCATCCGGTGGGCTCTCCACGATCTTGCGCAGCAGCAAAAGATTTCTCGGCTGTAGTTGCCTTAAAAGCGTCGAGGTTTGAGCTTGAGCATTGAGCATTGACCGTTGGGCTGTGCGTTGGCCTCGGACCCTGGGCCCTTGGCTTGGAGTGTTGGGGGCTGGGCTTTGCAAAATCGTCGTACCCGCGCTTCATCCTCCAGAAAGTAGAATCGCAACCATGAAGTCCCTTACCAAATCCATCGCAAGCCTGCTCATGGCGACCGCAACCGTCACCGCGGTCTACGCGCAAACGGAGCAGCCGGACAATTACACGTGGCTGGAAGACGTTCATGGCCAGCGAGCGATGGACTGGGTTAACGCACACAATGCCGCCTCCGCCAAAATCATTCAAGCCGACCCGAGATTCGCCACGCTTCAAGCAGAAGCCTTGCAAGTCGCTCAATCGCCGGATCGCCTGCCCGAACCGGATTTGCGGGGCGGGCTCGTATACAACGCCTGGCAAGACGCCAGCCACGTGAGAGGCATTCTCAGGCGCACTACCCTCGCGGACTATCTGAAACCCAAACCCCAGTGGCAAACCGTGCTGGATTTCGATGCCCTCGGCAAGGCGGACCGCAAGAGCTGGGTCAACGCGGGGCAGGTTTGGCTGGAACCGAGCGACCGGCTCTGCCTCGTCGGGCTGTCAGACGGCGGGGAAGACGCCCACACTTATCGGGAGTTCGATGCCAAGACGGGCACGTTCGTCAAGAACGGCTTCGTCGTCCCCAAAGCCAAATCCGATGCCGCATGGATCGACAAAAACCACCTCCTCGTCACCACCGAGTGGGGGCCCGGCACTCTGACCGCCTCGGGATATCCGTTCATTAGCAAGGTCTGGACGAGAGGCACTCCGTTCAGATCCTCCCAAGAGGTCTACCGAGGCACCACCAAGGACGTTGGAGTTGGCTCGTTGTTCTACCACGACGGCCAGGGCCATCAGGTCGACATCATCATTAACAACCGCACGTTCTGGGACAGTGAATTCCGCTTGTTAGATGGAGGCAAGACAACCCTATTGGCCCTGCCAAGCAAGTGCGATGTAAACGGTCTCCTCAACAACCGGCTGATCGTTACGCTCCGACAGGATTGGAAGCCGGCAGGTTTGGATCGCACTTTTCCGGCAGGTTCGATCCTGGCGATCAACATGGTGGACGCCCACAAAGATGCCGCTCATCTGAAGCCAACCGTCGTCTTCGCGCCGACCAAAACGGAATTCGCTCAACAAGTCGGGGTGACCAAGAACAAGTTGGTCTTCACCACGCTGAACAACGTCATGGGAAGGGCCTATGTTAGCCAGCCCGCACCCGGCGGAACGTGGACTCGGAAGAGCGTCCCGGTTGCGAATAACCTTTCCGTGAGCATCTTGTCGACAAGTAAATCCGACGACAAGTTCTTCCTCGACACCGCTGGATTTATTAACCCTGAAGCTATTTCACTAGCTGACGGAGCCAACGGATCTCTGGCTACGGCAAAGCGTAGAAAAGGCGTCTTCGATGCCAGAGATCTTAAAGTCGAGCAGCTTTGGGCCACGTCAAAGGACGGCACAAAGGTTCCTTATTTCATCGTTTTCAAAAAGGACATGAAGTACGACGGGACAAATCCCACAATCATCGACGCCTACGGCGGCTTCCACGTTTCCCAAACCCCGTACTACTCCGCAATCATTGGCAAGCTGTGGCTGGATCGTGGAGGTGTCTTCGTTCTTGCCAATATCCGCGGCGGAGACGAGTTCGGACCTGCCTGGCATGACGCCGGCTTGAAAACGCACCGCCAGCGGATTTACGACGACTTTGCGGCGGTCGGCGAGGACCTCATTACCCGCAAGATCACAACACCCCGCCATCTCGGCATTGAGGGCGGCTCCAACGGTGGCCTGCTGATGGGCGTGGAGTTCACTCAACACCCCGAGATGTGGAATGCGGTCGCGATCGAAGTGCCCCTTCTGGATATGCTTGGCTTCGAACATCTGGCCGCGGGCGCGTCATGGGTTGACGAATATGGATCTGCCTCAGTCCCGGCGGAGCGCAAGTTCCTCGCCTCTATCTCGCCCTACAACCAGCTGAGGAAAGACGCCAGCTATCCCGAGCCACTCATTTTCACAACCACCAAAGACGACCGGGTCGGCCCTGTCCACGCCCGCAAGTTCGCGGCGAGAATGGAAGAGTTCGGCAAGCCGTTCTTTTACGACGAAATCACGGAGGGAGGCCATGCCGCAGGTGCCGATCTGAAGCAGGCCGCCAACACCGACGCCACCATCTTCACCTACTTTTCAATGAAGTTGATGGACTAAAGGGAGACATGCGGCGTTGGGCGTTGCGGCGGTAGGGCGGTACGGGCCTGGAGCGGGGCGGCCCGGCCTTTGGCGCTTCGGCAGGGGGGCGCCATTCTGAGCTTCTTCGTTTGACTGCGTAACCGCCAAGGCCGTAACGCCCCAACGCCGATTCCCCGCCGTAACGCCGCATGCCGAGGAGTCCGGTATCGTCGGTGGACATGCACAAGGGGCGGCTGGAGGCTTTTAGCGATGCGGTTATCGCGATCATTTTGACCGTGATGGTTTTGGAGTTCCCAAAGCCCGCCGGCGTCCACTTCGGCGACCTTTGGCCGTTGCGGCGATTCTTCCTGGGCTATTTGCTGAGTTTTGTATATCTGGGCATCTACTGGAACAACCACCACCACATGGTTCAGGCTGTAAAGAAGGTAGATGGAACCGTCCTATGGGCGAACATGCATCTACTCTTCTGGCTGTCCTTGGTTCCGTTTGTTACGGATTGGCTGGGGCGCAGCGGGGTGCCCACGGCGCCCCTTGTGATTAACGCTCCGGTCGCCGCGTATGGGTTCATTTTGATGATGGCCGGAGTCGCGTATTACATCTTGTCTCGGGCACTTATTCGGGCGAACGGAGAAGACTCGCAGGTGGCCTTGGCCTTGGGAAGCGATCTGAAAGGTCGGATTTCCGTTGTGATCTACCTCGTAGCGATCATCCTCGCGTTCGTCTGGGCTCCGGGGTCTTGCGTGCTCTTCGCGGCGGTGGCCGGAATGTGGCTCATTCCAGACCGGCGGTTTGAGGCCGAGGATCGGGTAACGGGAAACGGGTGACCGGTGCGCAAGCTGTTGCCTGCTGGCTGTGAGCTGTTGGCAGTGCAATGGAGTGCGTGAAGGAGGACGGGATGGATGAAGGGTCGCAATGATACGAATCACGCCGGGGGCTAGACCTTTCCAACCCGACACCCTTCACCCGCGTCCCCGCTACGCCTTCGCGGCGAACTCTGCCATCTCGACAACGGCGCTCCGGGCCTTCCTGGGCGGGCCCTCGTAGAGTCTGCGGAAAATGAGGTCTCGACCAACCTGGCATACGGCTTCCCATCCGTCTTCTCCGAGTGAATTCAGCAGGGGCAGGAGGCCGTATTCACTGACCCAATACTCGTTGTGCCGTTTCAGCTCGGCGTCTTCGGACCCAAATTCGTGCATCTTGACAGAGAGATATTCCCAGCGCATACAGGTTGGACGTAGTTTCTTCCACGCATGGCACGGACA
>JANYLD010000069.1 GCA_025363835.1 Armatimonadota bacterium | reverse complement strand
CGCTGATCGACGCGGCCGAAAGCCTGAAGCCAGGAGGAGTGCTGGCGGTGTTGAGCTACCACTCGGGGGAGGATCGGATCGTGAAGCACACGTTCCGGGAGTTGGCGGAACAAGGGTTTGGTGAGGTAACGCGAAAGCCTCGCGTTGCTAATCAAGAAGAGACCCTGCGAAATCCGCGCAGCAGAAGCGCAAAATTACGTGCGCTAATTCGTCATAAACCATTGCAAAATTAACAGCAATGTAACAACAGAAACCTCGGCCCAAGGATGGGTCGGGAGTTCCACCTAGGAGCAAGAACTCAGGATGAGTGCACTTCCCGTAATCGAGCCTGTCGTCGAGCCGTCCCCAATAAGTCGGCCATTACCGCGCCTGCCAGCGCCCATTATCATCGAGCTGCCTCGGACGAGGATCCAGCGGCAGCCTGTCCGACGCGTCAACACTCAGAAACGCGTCTCCGCATTAGTTGGCCAAACTGCCAGCTTTGTTGTCGTCGCCAGCCTCGCGTTCAGCACTTTCAGCCTTATGGGCCAAGTGATGGTGGAAAAGGCGCGCCGAGACGGAATCCGAGCATCGGACCGAGCTCGCGTAGCGTCCCGAGATATAGCCGCCTTGCGACAGGACGTTCAAGACCTTTCCAGTTCTCAGAGCATTGACGACTGGGCCACTTCCAATGGCTTCGTCCCCACGGACTCGGCGCCGAAGACTGTAGGAGTAACCCAAAATGTCACGCACAATCGTAAATGATCGTCTTCAGTGGGCAACGTATAGCTTCATGGGTTTGGTAGTGCTGGCGGCTTATTCCCAGGCCAGCGTCCAGGTTTTTCGCCGGGGGTCGGTGTTGGCTCAGGCAACCAAGTCAAAAAAGTTTGTCCAGACTGTGGTGGATATAGCCAGGCGAGGGCGAATTTTGTGCGCAGATGGCCGAGCGCTAGCGCAGGACGACGACAGCTATGTGCTGCAGATCGATTTCGCGAAGGTGCCTCACAGCGAGGGCTTCTTTGCGGACCTGGCGGCAGCAACGGGGACGCCCGCTTCTGAATTCAGAGAGCTTGCGCTGCAAGGTAAAGGCAACGTGGTCTGGCACACTCCGCTGAGCCAGGATCAGTCCAACAAGGTTCGAGAAGCAAAGACGAAATGGCGGGCAAATGGGCTCGACATCCATCATAGTGGCAACCGGGTTTATGTGCTGGCCGAGTCGGCGGCAGGATTGGTTGGTCAGGTTAAGGAAGACAAGCCGCTGTCCGGCATGGAGTTAAGCCAGAATGCCGCGCTTTCTGGAAAAGATGGGAAGACGGTTGGCTTAGTCGACCGCACGGGGGCTTTCTTGCCGATGCGCCTTGACAAGGCCGATAGCTTGCCGAAGACGGACGGCGTGGATGTTACGACCACGATCGACTTTGACTTGCAGGAGGCGGCTTCGCAGGCTTTGAGGAAGTCGGTCGACGCGCACCATGCCGAACAAGGCGTGGCAATAGTGATGGACCCAAAAACCGGTGACATCTTGGCTATGGCGAACTGGCCCAGCTTCGATCCTTCGTCCGAAGATGGGAAAGGCGTCAAGATGTCGCGGACGTCGGATAAGAACCCGGCGACACAGGCGATTTTGGAGCCTGGCTCAACCTTTAAGCTTCTAACCTTGGCCAAAGCATTGGACAAGGGCGTTGTCAAAACCACGGATCACTTCCGCTGCAATGGATCAGAAACGGTTGGGAAGAAGACATTTAAGTGCGACAAGGGCGAGCACCACGGGGACATGCTGATGGCAGACGCGATTGCAAAGAGCTGCAACGTAACGGCCTCGAAATGGTCACGGATGATCGGGCGAACCGATTTCATTCAGTACATCGAGAATTTGGGGCTGTTGGAGAAACCAGGCCTCGGGTTGCCTTACGAAAACCACGGCCGGTTTAACTTCAACGATCCTGCCCAGGAGCTTCAGTTGGCGCTGGCTGGTTTTGGTCAGGCCATTAACGTAACACCTGCAAGCGTGGCAAGTGCATTCTGCATGCTCGGTAACGACGGGAAGTTGATGTTTCCACGGTTGATCGCCAAGATGGGGACTCGCGAGTTTCCCCCGGAGATGGCGATGCAGGTCGTCAAGCCGCAGTCGGCGGACACGGTTCTGAAGTGCATGGAGGCGGTTATGGATTCGCCCGAGGGCACAGGCCATAACCTGCGAATTCCGGGATACCGGATCGCAGGTAAGACGGGAACGGCGCAGGTCATTCGCGCTGGGGAGTCCGGCGGACACGTATCTAACTTTGTGGGCTTCCTTCCCGCTCAGAATCCTCGAGCTTTGATCTTGGTGATGGTGGACCACCCGACAGTGGGTGGCTACTACGGCGCAGACGTCGCTGGACCAGTGTTTAAGGACATCGCGAAGGCCGTTATTCGGCGCTATGGGATCGCCCCGACGGAGCCCCTAAACGAGGGTGTGCCGACGGATGTTGCAGCGCTGATGCTTGGAGGCCGGGCTTCTGGAGAGAAGACACCGGCCAAGTCCAAAGGGCCAGTTGCCTTGCATCGCCACCACGGAGCGACTCGCGCGTAATGCTCGTTTCCGAGCTGATTCATCGCTCGGGAGCTAGACCAAGAGCGACGAGCGGGGATGCGGATGTCGCGTCCTTAGTGTCCGATTCGCGCCAGGTTGAACCTGGCGCGTTTTTCGTTTGTATGCCGGGCAAGCACGTGGACAGCCACGAGTTCATTCCCCAAGCGGTTGCCGCGGGCGCGGTTGCTGTCTTGGCTCATTCTCGGGCTGGGTTTGAAATGGCACGGAGGTTGGGCGCTTGTGCCCTTTGGTCCAGCGCTGAAGATGCGGTGGCGGCTGAAACAGACGACACCGATGACTTCCAAGATCTGGTGTGGCGGCTGGCTAAGGAATTTCATGGGAATCTGACCCGGTCTATGACCGTCATCGGAGTTACGGGGACCAACGGGAAGACGACTACGGCTTGGGTGCTTCGGGACATGCTGGCAGCGGTAGGGCGGAAGCCGGCGTATTTGGGAACCCTGGGCATCCAAACGCCTTTGCATTCTCGGCTCCTGGAAAACACCACGCCGCTCCCCATCGAGACGAACAATTTGATAGCGGAGTGCGCGCGCGACGGAGCAGACTCGTTAGCTATGGAGGTTAGCAGCCATGCGTTGACGGAGCGACGGGCGGACGGGATCGAGTTCGACGCCGCGGTTTTCACGAATCTTACGCAAGATCACCTGGACTTTCATGGGAGCATGGCGGAGTATGAGTTGGCCAAGCTCCGGCTTTTCACCGAGTTGCCAATGCAGGCGGAAAAGCGGTTTACGGCTGCCATCAATGTCGACGATCCCGTTGGGGCAAGGTGGATGGACTTGATCCACACCCATAAGATCTCGTATGGATTGCAACAGGGTGCTTTGCAGTGCAAGCCGCTAGAAATCAAAGTGGATGGACTGGTCTTGAGCCTTGTTTATGAAGGCGGGAGGGCAGAGGCCCACAGTCTCCTCGGTGGTACGTTCAATGTGTACAACTGCTTAAGCGCGGTGGCCGGTTTTCTGGCATTGGGGTTTTCGCTGGAGCATGCGGCGGAAGCTCTAGGCTCTGCGCGGCCAGTCCCAGGAAGATTTGAGGCAGTTCCTAACGAGCGCGGGATTGGGATCATCGTGGACTACGCCCACACTCCGGATGCGTTGGAGAAGCTACTGGAATCCACGCGGAAACTTGATCACAAGCGGATCATAACCGTCTTCGGGTGCGGCGGGGACAGGGATCGGACGAAGAGGCCGAAAATGGCCTTAGCTGCAAGCTCTCTATCAGACCTGACGGTTGTGACGAGCGACAATCCGCGGACGGAAGACCCTGCGACGATCTTGGCGGAAGTCGCCGCCGGGGTTGCGCCGCACGCAGAGTCAATCCAAATCATCGACCGGCGAGAAGCGGTGAAATACGCGGTGGATCACGCTCGGCCGGGCGACATCGTCGTCATTGCCGGCAAAGGGCATGAGAATTATCAGATCATTGGACGGACTAAGCATCCGATGGACGATCGGGAGTTGGCCCGAGAGGCCCTTTCTTGAGGCCGATTCCTGTTCAGGAGTTTGCAACTCGTTGCGGCGGCACGATTCACGGAGCGTGGATGGCGCCCGCTTTCAGCGGTTTTGCCTTGGACAACCGCGAGGTGAAAGTGGGCGATCTGTTCCTTGCGATTAAAGGCGAAAGAGTTGATGGCCATGATTTCGTGCCGAAAGCGCTGGCGGCTGGAGCCCTTGGAGCTCTGGTGGAGCGGCCGGTGGGTGGTCCGCACATTCTGGTTTCCAACTTGGTGGAGGCGTTGGCTCTGTTTGCGCGGGGTAAGCGGGAAGAGTTTTTTGGGCCAGTAATTGGGATCACCGGAAGTGCGGGAAAGACAAGCACGAAAGAGTATGTGGCCGCGGCCCTGTCTCCCTTGGGGCCGATTCTGAAGAACACGGGCAACCGGAACACGGAATACACATCGCCTCTCGTTTGGGCTGAGTTGGAGCTGGCACATCGCGCGGCGGTGATCGAAATGTCGATGCGCGGATTTGGGCAAGTGGCGCATTTGGCGGCGTTTTCTGAGCCGAATATCGGCGTCGTCACGAATATTGGGCACGCGCACGCGGAGATGGTTGGGTCTCGGGAAGGGATTGCGAGGGCGAAGTCGGAGTTGCTCGAGGCTCTATCGCCGACGGGGAACGCGATCCTTTGGGCGGAGGATGAGTTTTTAGGAGTTTTGAAGTCGCGATCGCGGGCTCCCGTGATTACTTTTGGCTTTTCGGCGGCAGCAGATTGCCGAGTGCTGAAATATGAGCCTCTGAGCTGGACCGAATGCCGGGTTGAAGGTGTGCTGAAGGGCCAAGCGTGGACGGCGACTTTGACATCAGTGGGCCGGCATATGGCCTTGAACGCTGCTGCGGCTGTTCTGACGGCTTCGTGCACGGGCGTGCCGATTCAGGAAGCAGCTGACGCCTTGCGGCACGCCGTATTGCCTCCTATGCGGATGGAAGTGCGCGATCTGCATGGAGCAACGGTCGTGATCGACAGCTATAACGCGAGCCCACCGAGCATGGTCGCGGCGATCGAGACGTTGTCTGAAATCCCGGCCAAGGGGCGCAAGCTGGCGGTAATTGGCGAGATGCGCGAACTGGGAGATCAGTCTAGGGAGGGCCATCGCGTGGTAGGCCTGGCCTTGGCCCGCTCAGGCATCGATGAGGTGATCTTAGTGGGTCCGGCGACGGAATCTACGCGAGATGCCTGTTTGTCAGGCGGGATGAAGAATGTGAGAATGGTCGGCTCCAGGGACGAAGTGACCGAGTTTCTGAGAAGCGTTAGGGAGGGCGACGTCGTCCTCATTAAAGGCAGCAGGTCACTTGAGTTGGAAGAGGCACTGACGCCTCTTCTGGAGCCAACCGCTTGACCATCCCCGCTGAAGTCTTAAACAGCATCACGCTGGCCTTCTGGTCCTCGTTTTTGGGCGCAGGAATCCTGGCATGGCCGATATACCGGTTGCTGCTGCTGACTAAGTCCAAGCAAACGGTGAGCCAGTACGCGCCGAGTACACACCAAAAGAAACAGGGAACGCCAACGATGGGTGGGCTGATCCTGATCGCGGGCTTCTTGGCCGCGTCTTGGTCTGTTTCTACGGCGAGTTCGATTAGCATCCGGTTTGCCACACTCTTCATTTTCCTCGGCTTCGCATTGATCGGCTTTGTCGATGACTTCGTGATTCCTCGAGTGATGAAAGGGAAGCGGGGACTCGGGTGGAAGCAGAAGTTCATCATGCAGGCGGTCATCGCCGGAGTGGGCGTCTATTTCCACAGCGGACGGGTGCTGGACGTTCGGTGGGGGATCATCACTTTCATCGTTTTGTTTATGGCGAACGCCTACAACTTTGCGGACGGCCTCGACGCCTTGGCGGGGTCCATTCTGCTCATTTTCGGGACAGGGCTAATGATCCTCGCCCTCGAAGGAATGATCGTTCCAGAACCGGCCATCATCGCAGCGGCTTTGATAGGGGCGGTAATTCCATTCCTGTTCTTGAATGCGCCACCAGCGAAGGTGTTTATGGGGGATGTCGGCTCGCTGCCGGTCGGGGCGGTATTGGGTCTTGGGCTTGCCTCCATCCTTTCTCCCCGGTCTGAGGCGTTAATCGCGAACTTTAGCCCTAACGCCTCGATCCTCGACAGGTGGATTGCACAGCAAACGATTGAAGGAACGATGTGGCGGACGGAGATGATGATCCCGCTTCTGGTCCTTTGCCTCTTGATGGTGGCCGAGTTGGTGCCGGTGCCGATGCAGATCTTTTGGGTGAAAGTTTTCAAGCGCAAGCTGTTTCCGTTTACGCCCATCCATCATGCGTTCGAGAAGGCTGGGTGGCCGGAGACTCGTGTGGTTTGGACGTTCGCGTTATCGCAGCTTGTCATGGTCGCGCTCGCGATCTTTGCCTTTAATGCGCGGCCTATCAGCAGTGTCCCCAAAGTGCCGACTAGGCCGCCGGCGTTGCATGCCGGGGTCAAGCGATGAAGGGCGCACGGATTGGGGTTTTTGGCCTGGCCCGGTCTGGATTGTCGGTTGCCAAAGCGGCGCTGCAGCTTGGCGCCTTTCCAACAATCATTGAGGAGAAAGAGGAATCGGCTCTCAAGCACCGGCTCTTTCTTGACGAGGCTTTGCAAGTTGGTTCAAAGGTCCATCTTGGCTGGACGCACGGCTTTGATCCGAAGCTCTATGACCTTATCGTCAAATCGCCTGGCGTGCCGCGTTCGCATCCGGCCTTGCTGAAAGCGCACGAGGATGGGATTCAGATTCTGGGTGAGATCGAGTTTGCGTATCTCATCAGCAAGGCGCCGATCGTTGCTATCACGGGGACGAACGGGAAGAGCACGACGACGGTGATGACGCATCAGTGTCTCCTGAGCGCCGGCTTTGGGGCGATCTTGTGCGGCAACATTTACGGCTCCGGCTATGTTGAAGTCCCCCTCACCGAGGCAGCCTTAAACGCTTCTGCGAAGGACATCCTTGTCGCTGAAGTCAGCTCCTTCCAATTGGAAACGGCTTGTCACTTCAGGCCAATCGCAGCAGCGATCACGAACATCACGACGGACCATTTGGACCGTCACAAGACGTTTGAGGAGTACGCGGAAGCTAAGCAGAAGATTTTCGGAGCTCAGGGCGCGAGAGACTTTGCAATAGTGCAGGCGGTTAGTTCGGTCGTTCGGCACCCTGTAATTCCGACCGTCTTGACCTTTGGAAAGGAAGGGGCCACGGCTTGGGCGGACGATCAGGATCTTTCGATTGGGCCGTTCAAAGTTGCGCTTTCGAGCCTGCCGTTTGTGGGTGGCTACAACTATGACAACGCTTGCTTGGCCGTATTACTGGCTTCCGCTGCGGTGAGCCGAATGAAAGATCAGCCGTTTGCGATCTCAGAAGATGCATTGGAGGGACTCCGGCAATTCAAGGGTATTGAGCATCGGATGGAGCTCTTGGGCGAGCGAACGGGCATCAAGATCATCAACAACTCGATGTGCACCAACCCGGCGGCTGTGATCAGCTCGTCTAGCTCACTGAAGGAGCATCAGCATTTGCTTCTTGGCGGCAGTAACAAGAAATTAGATTTCAAACCCCTGCAGAAATACCTGGAAACGAGTTACAATAAAGCGTATCTTTTCGGGCGGGACGCGGAAGCTCTGAACGAGCAGCTTGGGGGAGGGCACCCTGTCTTCGAGACGATGGCAGAGGCGTTCCAAGATGCGGTTCGCAACGCAAATGCCGGAGAAGTGGTCATGTTGGCGCCAGGCTGTGCCAGCATGGATCAGTTTGATGACTTTCGCGAACGAGGGAATGTCTTCAAAGCAATGGCCAAGGAGTGGCTGGAATCATGAAAAGCACGACACGGAGTGTCTATGACCCTTTTATTATCGCGCTTGCCTGCGCGGCAACGTTAATCGGACTGCTGTTTATTTTTGACGCGGGCTACGCGCGCGCTCTTCGGGATGGTAAGGGCATCATTCCCAGAGAGTTCATCGTGCAACTCCTTACGCTTCCCATTGCGCTTTTCGCGGGGTGGCGTGCGGCTCGGGTCAAGCCTGAGAAGTGGCTTAAGATTTCGACTCTTTTGTGGGTGATTTCCCTCGTTGCATTGGTGCTTTGCAAGTTGCCAGTGATCGGGGTCGAGATGAACGGCGCTCACAGATGGATCAGGTTTCCTTTTTTTAGCCTTCAGCCCGCGGAATTCGTGAAGCTCACCTCGGTTTTGTATCTCGGAGGCGTCTTGGCCACCCGGAAAGCGTGGCCTTCCAAGATCACACCACGGAAAAATTTTGCGCACTGGATGGACACGATTTGTGTGCCCAAGTTTGAACGCGCTTTGCCACTGGTTTGGGTCACGGTTGCCATTTTGCTGATCGAGATTGAGCCCGACCTCGGTACGGCGGCAGTTGTCGCGGCTACGGCAGCCGTGATGCTGTTTGTAGGCGGTGTGAGTTGGAAGTCCTTGGGAGCTTGCCTGGCATTAGGGATTTTGGGTGGTGGACTCCTGGTCATGAAGCAGCCTTACCGAATTCAGAGATTCCGCGACCACGGAGACCGGTGGAGCGCCGACAACGCAGACGACAGCACGTATCAGACAGTCCAGTCTGAGGTGGCTATGTCCAGCGGCGGCATCGTTGGAGTTGGACTCGGGAATGGGCGGGCGAAACATGTTGAACCGGCTACCACTACAGACTTCATCATGGCGACCATTGCGGAGGAAACAGGCTTGCTTGGGTCCTGGCTTGTTCTGGCGGTGATGGGCGGCCTGAGTCTGCGAATTCTGTTCGTGGCCAAAGGAGTAAAAGACAAGTTTAGAAGATTGGTTTTGGTCGGAGTGGCCGCGTGGTTTGGGGTCCAAGCCTGCGTCAACATGATGATGGCTAACGCCTTTGTTCCGCCGATTGGCATTCCGATGCCCTTTATCAGCTCGGGCGGTTCCAGTCTTATTGCGCTTTGGCTTGCCGTCGGGCTCTGCCAAGCCATGCTCATACCGGCGTCGGTCAAGGGGGAAGTGTTTGCGATTAGTGATCACCGGTGGAGGAACCGGCGGCCACATCTATCCGGCGCTAGAGGTCGGGCGGCTCTGCGCTGAGCGAGGCGCGCAACTCGTCTACCTGGGCTCGCTGAGGGGCCAGGAGGGCAAAATTTGCGACGCCCGCGGAATTGCGTTTAAGGGCTTCCCGTCGGAGCCGGTTTTCAGCCTGAAGACCGTGCGCGGGATGAAGGCCCTATGGAATCTGTTACGCGCGTCCGGAATGGCGAAGAAGGCTTTGGTGGAGATCAAGCCGGCAGTGGTCTTCTCTACCGGCGGTTACTCGTCGGCTCCGGTTGTCCGGGCGGCCCGGTCCTTGGGGATTCCGTATGTGCTGCACGAGGCGAACAGCGTGCCTGGGAGGTCCATCAAGCTCTTTGCGAAAGGGGCTAACGCGGTTGCGGTTACGTTTAAGCGGAGTGAAAAGGAGTTCCCAGGTTGCAAAGTGGTGAGGACAGGGATGCCCGTTCGGAAAGAGTTGAGAGAGATGGCAAAGATAAATCCGCGGTCGGACCGCGAATCAGCACCCGTTACCCACCATCCACTGGCGTTCGTGTTCGGCGGCTCCCAGGGATCGAAGTTCTTGAACGAGACAATGCCTTCGATCGCGCGGCTGATGGCGGATGACAGCATCGACTGGCTGCACTCGACGGGGCCGACAAATTTCGACGGAGTAAAGAAGGAAGTTCAGACTTTGGGCTTAGAACATTACACTTGCGAACCTTATTTGCAAGGAAATGCCATGGGTCAGGCGTATCAATATGCAACGGTAGTGATTTGCAGAAGCGGCGGTTCCTTAGCTGAGCTGGCAGTTTTCGGACTGCCCAGTGTCCTTGTCCCTTTGCCTTCGGCCGCGGGGAATCACCAGTACTATAACGCCAAGGAATTTTCCGAAATGGGCGCCGCGATATTGCAGACCGAAGACCGATTCGAGCCAAACCACTTTGCTTCGTCGATTCGCGAGTGGATCGGCTCGTCAGAAAGGCGTGAGAAGGCTCGAGCCGCTTTGAAGGCTTGGGATGTTCCTGACGCGACGGAGCGGATTGCGGCTTTAGTGGAACAGGCGGCGGGGGGCGCTGCCAAGTGAGAAAGCAGGCCGAAATCGACGCCGCGTTTGACCGAAAGGACGCTTTGAACGGGCGAACGTCGTTCTTCTTGGTGGGGATTGGCGGGGCGGGCATGAGCGCTTTGGCCCGCATGCTCAAGCACCGCGGCTTTATCGTGCGAGGAACAGACTCAACAAAGTCTCCTGAGACAGACCGTTTGGAGGCGGAAGGGATTTCTGTTCATATCGGGCACGGCGGAGACGGAATTTCGCGAGAGGACGCGCTTGTTGTTACCGATGCAATTGAACTGGGTTCTTCGCCGGAAGTGAAGCGCGCGAAGGAGCTTGCGATTCCGATGTTGCGGCGGTCTCAGGCGCTTGGCTGGCTCTTGAACGGGCACAAGGTGATTGCCGTCACTGGGACGCATGGGAAGACGACTACCACGGGGATGATCGGCGCCGGCTTGATAGCGGCGGGGATGGATCCGTTGATTGTTGTGGGGGCGAGCGTTCCCGACTTTGGGGGGCCAGTAGTCGAAGGGAAGGGCGTGTGGGCAGTGGTCGAGGCTTGCGAAGCTTACGACTCCTTCCACGATATCGATCCGGACATCGTGGTCTTGACCAATTTAGAGCTTGATCATGTGGACTTTCATGGCGATTTCGCCCACTTGAAGGACAGCGTAAAGCGGTTTGCGAGGAAGGTGGGGGAGCACCACGGGACGCTGGTGTACTGCGCGGACGACCAGGGCAGCAGCGAGGTTGCTAGCGAATTAATCGAGGAGCCCAACGGAGTCCTGGAGAACGCGGTGTTCTATAGCTCTAACGAGTTTCCGGAGTACGCGCAGCCTGCAGTGCCTTGCCTGGCTTTGCCCGGTGAACATAACCGTCTGAACGCTCGAGGAGCAATTATGGCTTGCGTTGAGGCTGGGGCTGATTCTGAACGCGCAGCTCAAGGTGTGGCTTCTTTTGGTGGAGCGGAACGGCGATTGCAGGTTCTACATAACGGCGATGTTGTGGTGGTAGATGACTACGCGCACCATCCCAGTGAGATCGAGGCGAGTATTCAGGCTATGAGGGATCGGGCACGGGTCACGGGCCAGGGTTCCCAAGGCAGACTCTTCGTGGTCTTTCAGCCTCATTTGTATTCGCGCACCGAGGGTCTTATCAACGAATTTGCAGCGGCTCTAAGCCTTGCAGACTTCGTGGTCTTGACAGATATCTATCCGGCCCGAGAAGACCCGGTTCCAGGGGTCAGCTCGTCTCGGATTGCGGAACTGCTAACCACGCCTCATCTGTACGTCCCGAACAGGCACTTGCTGCCTCGGAAAGTAGCAGCTCTTTTAAAGCCAGGTGATGTCGTCGTCGGGATGGGAGCTGGGAATATTTCAGAATTCGCGCCGGAGGTCATCAGGGAACTGGCAAGGGGCGACAGGTCGCATGTGACAGGTAACGGGCAACAGCCCCCAGCTCACAGCTCACAGAGAACAGTTGTGGTCGCTTACGGAGGAGACAGTGCGGAGAGGGAAGTTTCCTTGCACTCCGGGCGTGAGGTGGTGGCAGCTTTAAGGCGGAAAGGGCACACGGCACAGCTCGTCGACTTTACTGAGTTGATGCTGTCCAATGGCGACTTGTCAAAGCTGCGCGGCTCGGACCGGCCGGATGCGGTGTTCCTTGCGGTTCACGGTACCCATGCGGAGGACGGTGCTATACAGGGTCTCTGTGAGATGCTGCACTTGCCTTACACAGGGAGCGGCATTCAGGCGAGTGCCCTCGCTATGAACAAGGATTTGGCGAAGAGCATTCTGCAGGGCCATGGTTTGCGGGTCCCAAAGGGAGTGTTACTGACTAAACAGAACGCGGTTTCGACGATCAAGGCTCCGGCAGTGGTTAAACCCAATGCGCAGGGTTCAACCGTCGGCTTAAGCTTTGTTGAAAGGGAGGAAGACCTTGTGGGCGCGATCGAAAAGGCATTCGCCTATGACAATTCGGTTCTTGTCGAGGAATGGGTACGGGGAATGGAGATATCGGTGCCGGTGATGGGCGATAGAGCTCTGCCGCCGGTAGAGATTGCGCCCAGGAGCGGGCGGTACGACTTTGCTTCCAAGTATCTGCCCGGCGCCACCGAGGAGGTCGTGCCGGCACGACTTCCTGAGAAGACCCTAAAGAGAGCTCAGGCGATCGCCCTTAAAGCGCACGAGGCGATGGGGTGTGACGGAGCGACGCGGACCGATATGATTGTGCCGACGCCATATGAGGGCGCCGAGCCCGTGGTGTTGGAAGTAAACACGTTGCCGGGGATGACCGCCACTTCACTGCTGCCTAACAGCGCCAAAGCGGCGGGAATTGGGTTTCACGACCTCGTGGAATGGATTCTGGAGGACGCGATTCGGCGACATGGCGCGAAAGTCTAAAAGGAAATCGATCAACTGGAAGCCGGTGTTGGGTACGGCTTTGTGCCTTAACGTGGTCTTTGGGCTGCTGTTCAGCCCCCTCACCAGCGTGCGTAATATACGAGTCGTAGGAGTTCAGCCGCACGACCTGGAGCGTTTAGACGGCATTTCTCAGCGCCTTCGCGGCGTTCCCTTTATGCTTGTGCCAACGACGAAGCTGGAAGGCATGGCCATGGCCCCTCGGGACGTCTACAATGCCGACCTAAGCCACAATCTGTTCGGAAGCGCGGTTCTGCGCCTGCAATACAGGCAGCCAGTGGCGGAACTTGCTGATGCCCCGCATATCTATCTGGACAACCAAGGGGTGCTGTATGGCAGTAGCGAAACAATTTCCGGAGTGAGGCAGTTATCCCTGGACCCGGAATACCTGCAGCCGACGGTCGCTTTAACCATGCCTTGGCCCAGCACCTTAGTTTCAGATTTATGCGTTAAGTTAAATTCTTTTGATCAGTTGAAGGATGCAATCGTCCACGTGGACAAAACTGGACGTCTATGGTTAAGTGAGGCTAATGTCGGAAAGGTGGATTTGGGCGGCTCTGAGCAGCTTGACGAGAAGCTTCGCAAGCTGAAGCGCCTTTTGGATGAGGACCCTCAACTGTTGTCCAGGGTGCAGTCGTTGTCACTCATTGATCCTACGCATCCGGCCCTAGATTCGCGAAAGAGCACAAGTCAATGAATCCATTTGTATCTCGTATCACCCATAACCAGACCTGGATATTGCCGGTCTCGGCTCTCAGCCTTGTCCTCGGCTTCATGATCGTTATCGTTAGCAGAGGGACGCAATCTCGCTTCCAAATGCTTGATCCTGAACAGCAAAGGCGCATGGCCGTGCTCCAGCCTGGCAGCGACGCTCAGCAGCAGCAGCAGATCAGTCAGAAGGCAGCGGAAGTTAACAACCTGAGGGGTCAGGTTACTAAGCTTCAAAATGCATTGGCCCAAGAGAAATCCAACGCGACTAAGGTGCTTAACGACAGTCTGCAAGACGTCAAATTTTTTGCTGGCCTCACCGCAGTTGAAGGGCCCGGGGTGCTGGTAACGCTATCTGACGGATATTCGGCCGACGATACAAATAAACCGCCGGCTGCGAACAGCGGTGACGCGGGGAACAATCCGCTCACTACGGAGGACATCATTCATGACCAAGACATCCTTCGAGTGGTTAACGAGCTGTACGCAGCCGGGGCGGAAGCGGTCTCGATCAACAATCTTCGGATGGTGAGCACGTCCTCGGTGCGTTGCGTTGGAAATACCGTCCTTATAGATGGAACGAGAATCGCTTCTCCCATCAAGATCCGCGCGCTCGGGGATTCCGACACGCTTTTGGGCGCCCTCCGAATGCCGGGCGGAATCGTTGATGAGCTGCGAAGCGTCAACCCGAAGATGATCACGCTGGAACCTGTGAAGAACATGACATTGCCCGCTTACTCGGGCTCGACTTCGAGGCGCTACGCCAAGGTTACGACAAGCGCACCGTGATCCTTATTCCGATCCTTGCGATGCTTGTCGGGGCCCTGATAGCGCTCATTGTCGTGTTTCCTATCCACAACCTGCTTGTTGCTCAGTACATGGCTGTAGCGTGTCTAGCGGGCCTGGACACCGTCTTGGGAGGCATCCGCAGTGGGCTTGAAGGGAAATTCCACACGGACGTTTTCACGACGGGGTTCATATCGAACATCCTCATCGCCTTTTTCCTCGCCTGGTTGGGTGACAAGATGGGGATTAACCTGTCTTTGGCCGTCGCTTTGGTACTCGGGGCGAGGATATTTACAAACCTGAGCCTCATCCGGCGTTTTCTTCTGACAAAATGGCAGGACGCCCGGGAAAGAAAGCGATTGCAACAAGGGGTCACGACGACGCCCTTGCAGTCGCAAATCCAGGTCGATACGGCTCCATGAGGGGGAAGCAGCAAATTTGGTCACCGTTTTAGATCTTGGTTCCACTAAGGCCGTTTGCTTGGCCGCAGAGCCCGACGGCGCGGGCGGGTTAGAGGTTCGTGGCCTCGCCGTCGCCGATTGCAAGGGACTTAGACGCGGCATTGTTAACGACCTTGAGGAAACCGCGTCGGCCATCGAAACGGTGGTTCGGCGAGTTCAGAAGGAGACCGGCGAGGAGATTCAAGGCCTCGTGGTTAGCATCGGTGGCACCCATGTGGAAGGGATAAATGCCCAGGGTTTCGTTCCCATTTATCCGAAGTCGCGAGCGATTCAGCGGGAAGACGTTCTTCAAGTTATTAATCACAGCCGCCAATTAATGCTGCAACCGGACCGCGAGCAGATCCAGGCAATGCCGAGAGAGTTTAGAATCGACGGCCAGCGAGGCATCAAACATCCGATCGGGATGAATGGAAGCAAGCTGGAAGTGGTCACCTACATTGTCACCGGCCAAACAACCCATATCCAAAACATAGAGAAGGCCGTAGGTATGGCGGGCAAGCGGATCGAGCACATGGTGCTGCAGCCGTTGGGCTCCGGACTTGGCGTTTTGACCGAAGAGGAAATGGAGCTCGGGGTTGCGGTGGTGGATATCGGCGGGGGCACAACCGATGTTGGGGTGTTTTCCGGTGGATCGATTGCCTACAGCGCGACGATTCCAGTAGCTGGCCTTCTCGTAACGTCCGACTTGAGCAAGCTTCTAAAGACCACGCCCGAAGAGGCCGAGCGATTGAAACTTGAGTGTGGGAACACGAACCCCAAAGCCGTTTCCGACACCGAAAGCGTCAGCGTGATGCAGCTTGGACAAACGCAGTTGCGCCCATTGCAGAGGCGCGTTCTGGTGGAGATCATCGAGAGCCGGATGAGGGAGCTGGCGATGATGGTGAAGCAGCAAATCGAGAAGAGCGGCATGGTCGGGATGTTGCCGGGCGGCATTGTCTTGACCGGTGGCGGCAGTTTGCTACCTGGCGCAGACAAGCTATTTAGCGACATCCTTAAACTGGGCCGGGTAAGGATTGGGGAGCCGAGCATTCAAGGACCGCATTCGTCGACTTTGAATCAGGCCGGTATGGCCACGGTGGTTGGGTTGGCCCAATTTGCGGTGCAGTTTGCAGACGACGAACTGGCTCCAGCCGAGAGCGGCAATTGGAAAGAGCGGATTCGGACGATCTGGTCTGCTCTCGGTGGAAAGCAGGCCTAGTAATTGCTTGATTGCTCGAATGCAGATTGCAAGATTCAAGATTCAGGATTCAAGATTCAAGATGCAGGATTCCAGACGCGCCACGCTTCGCCACAGTTGAATCCCGAATCCCGAATCCCGAATCCCGAATCCCGAATCCTGAATCCTGAATCTTGAATCTTGAATCTTGAATCCCGAATCCCGTGACCTGTGACCCAATCAAGCAATCGGCAGTCAAAAATCGAGCAATTCTCCGATTGACTGATGTTTTGGACTGAACGATGGACATAACGTTGGCTAAAGGTGCGGCACTTGTGGCATTCTTGCATTCAAAATTTGTCGTTTGGAGCAAGCGGCGATACAATAGCTGAGGGATAATCCCCGAAGGAACATGGAGGTTTCTGCATTTTGAGACCAAGACGAGTCGCAATGCCCATTTACACCAGGATGATCGCCGTAGGCGCAATGGTGGCTGTCGGCGCAACAAGTGCCCACGCGGGGCTCATCCTTTCGCCGCTAGGCGGTTTTACAGAGTTCAGTTCTGGCGACGACGATGTTGCAAGCCAGAGCCTCGGCTCGAATTACAGCTTTTATGGCCAGAGTTTTAACTCGGTAAGCATTTCCACAAACGGAAACTTGAACTTTAGCGGGAACACAGACTTTGCCAATGTCGCTTTCCCGAGTGGATCCACAGGCTCGATGATCGCTCCGCTTTGGTCGGACTTTGTGCTGGTGCAGAACTCCCGCGTTATCTACTCGCAGGGGACGGGCTACTTTGGAGTCACTTGGAACAGTGTGTCGACGTTTTTCGACCAGACGCAGAAGTTCACGTTCCAGACCATGATCTTTAACCAAAACGAGAACTTTGGCGGATTCAACTTCCACTCAGGAGACATCGCATTTGCCTATGGAACCTTGGGCGGGCCGTTGAACTCGCAGAATTCTGGGACGGTGGGGCTCAATAACGGCAATGGATTCAAATCGGCGGGATTGCCCACCACCGGACAGAGTCTGATCTCTTCAGCGGATTTTTCGAAGCTCGAGCCATTTAAGACAGAGTTCATTCTTTACCGATACAACGGTACCGGCTACGACGTCTCCTACCAGCACCTGAACAGCTCGGTGCCCGAACCTGGGACGCTGGCTGCGATGGGGCTAGCAGCGTTTGGCCTCTGGCGACAGCGGCGGAAGCGCAAGGCTTAAGCGTTAGGGCAAGACCTATCTGGCAGACGGCCGGAAAGTTCACGCAAGCGGGCGCCGCTACGCCATAATTCGACAGGGTTACGGAGGGTCAGTGGCAGCGGTCGAATTTAAGGACGTCAACAAGGTCTTCGGAAAGGACGTCAAAGCGGTCTCAGATCTCTCGCTTGGGATCAAAGACGGCGAGTTCATGGTCTTGGTCGGGCCGTCTGGTTGCGGCAAGACGACGGCGCTGCGCATTGTGGCGGGGTTGGAGGAGGCTTCCGGCGGAGATGTCTTTATCGGCTCCGTGCGGGTGAACGACGTACCGCCCAAGGATCGCGACATCGCGATGGTCTTCCAAAACTACGCCCTGTACCCCCACATGACGGTTTACGACAACATCGCTTTTGGGCTGCGGCTGCGGGAGTTAAAAGGCTTCTTTTGGGAGATGGCGCACTTGAAGGATGCGCGGGAGATTCGGCAAAGCATCGATGACCGTGTACGGGAAGTGGCGAAGATGCTGGGCATCGACCAGTTGCTTTTGAGGCGGCCGCGGGAGCTTTCTGGTGGGCAGAGACAGCGTGTTGCTCTCGCCCGGGCCATTGTCCGAAAGCCGAAAGTTTTCTTAATGGACGAGCCGCTTTCGAACCTGGACGCCAAGCTCCGAATTCAGACGAGGGCAGAGTTGATCCGCTTGCATCGAACCCTTGGCATAACTACCCTCTACGTCACTCACGACCAGGTAGAGGCTATGACGATGGGGCAACGGATGGCGATCATGAAGGATGGGCTTCTCCAGCAGGTGGATGAGCCGGAACGGGTCTATGCGGAGCCGGCGAATAAGTTTGTTGCGGGCTTTGTCGGTTCCCCGCCTATGAACTTCTTTGACGCGAAGATCATGAAGATGGGCGACCGGTTTTTTGTAGATGCAAGCGATTTTAAGCTCGCGCTGCCCGCTGGCCATGCAGCGCAGAATTTGGAAGGGCAGGCCGTTACATTGGGGATTCGGCCCGAGGCGATCTTTGACGCAGCTCTGGACGGGCCTATGAAAGGAACAGCCGAGAACACCTTTGACGCCAAAGTGGACGTTGTGGAGGCTCTTGGGCACCAATACGTGGCCTATCTGAAGATCGGCGCCCAGACGCTGGTGGCCTCGCTTGACGCAAACTCTGGGATTCGGAACCAGGAGAACGCTAGGGTCGCCATAGATTCTAATCAAATACATATCTTTGATGCCTCGACCGAGCAAGCCATCCGCTAGCCCCATGCGACTCGACACTGGCCGGCTAGTCATTCGCGATTGGCAGCTATCTGACGCGGAGGACGCCTTTTGCATTTACGGCGATCCCGAGGTCATGCGTTACGTCGGGACTGGGCATGCGTATGAGTCGGTCGATAAGGCTCGGTTTGCCACGAAGCGGATCATCGAGCGCTATAGCAACAAGCCCCTTGGGTTTTGGGCGGTGGAAGATAAAGAAAGCGGTCAGGTTCTTGGCGGCGCGCTTCTGAAGTTTTTGCCGGATCACTCGGATATCGAGCTTGGCTATCACCTTTGCAAAAAAGCTTGGGGCAAGGGGTATGGGACGGAGATTGCTAAGGCTCTCGTCGAGTACGGGTTTGCGCGTCTTGGGCTGGAGAAGATTGTGGCGGTGACCTATCCTGAGAACGCGGCTTCGCAGCGGGTCTTGAAGAAGGCTGGTTTTGCGCACGTTGGACAGACGACTTACATCGATATTCCCTGCGAACTGTTTTTAATCGAGTCCAGTGCCTGGGTTGCCGCCCCGTGATCACCGGAGGATCAGTGCCCCTTCGAACTTTTCGACTTGCCGGAGTCGGTGACGCCCAAATAAGAAAATGAACGGATAAGGGATTGAAACGCGCTGTTGCTTTGATCGCTCCCCGCCCTCGACTTTGAAGTCATGACGAGCATGGCCACTGAATTCGGTAGGTCGACGTAAGCCACCCTCTCAACTCCTTTATGATTGGCGCTCGCTCTATCAAACCGGTAGACAATGGCGGTTCGGTTGTCTTTAGTCTTGAGGTTCGTCCTTTCAAGGACAGGTTTGGCGCCGTGCAGTTTGCCCCTCGTTACGTCAAACTGGATGACGGCGCTTATGTCCTTTTGGACCTTGGATTTTGTTGCAACGTTGGCATACATCGCAGTTTCGGCTTTAACCCAACTCGAGCCCTTGGGATAGAGAACGACCGGTAAATTGAGTTGCTGGGCGGTTGCCGAGTCGAGCACCCAATTATTAGGCGCTGCTATTGAGAATGAAGTCTTGTCGGAATAGACGACTCCTGCCTCTGGCCCTTGTGACGGAGGGCGCGCCTGGGTGAGAGCCATGAAGAGAGCAGCGGCAACCAGCATTTCAAATTAAGACGGGCATGAACCTCTACAGGTTTGGGTTTCGAGGTCCCAACGCCAGGGACTTAATCCCTTTTGGCCGGAAATCGTCTAATACAGTAGAGTATGAACGCGCGCGACATTATTGGAAAGGTTGGAACTGGCGACGTTGAGATTGGACTGGGCTCTCTGAAGAGGGTGGTCGGCGAGACGCAAGGTTGGATTTGCGAGCATTGCGGGAAGACTCGGGCTGACGCCTCGCGGCCGTCGAGCGAAGCCTCGCCTTGCACGTCCAAGGGACGCAAGCACAAATGGCGCAAAGTCTGATTAGGGTCCGTTGGCTTTAACCATGAACCCTAAGATACTGCTCCTGCCCTTGTGGCTCATCTTCATGGGCTACTGGTTGGTGACTTCATTTGGGGTCAAAAGGGATATTAAGAAATCTCGAACCCTTTGGGTCGAGATCGTGATTCGGATCGCTGTGATAGTCACGGTCGTCTCGTTGATGGAGTCGCCGTACATGCGCGGGATCTGGCAATCGGCGCAGAGGTATTCGCCAACGGCCAATTCGCCTCAGACGTTCGTCGGTCTGATTCTTTGCGCAGCCGGGATCGCGTTTGCTATTTGGGCACGGGTTCACATTGGAAGAAACTGGAGCCCGGCGCCGGCGATGAAGGAAGAGCACGAGTTGGTGACCTCCGGGCCCTACCGCTACGCGAGGCATCCGATTTACACCGGACTCTTGATCGCCATGCTCGGGACCGGTTTGGTAGCCGGCCTCTACTGGTATGCGCTCTTCGTCATCTTTCTAGTCATGTTCTTGATCCGCGTCCGGATTGAAGAGGGATATATGATGAAGCTGTTTCCGACTCAGTATCCGGAGTATCGGAAGCGCGTGAAGGCGCTCATTCCGTTTGTTGCGTGAGGGGGGAGGCGTTACGGCATTGCGGCTTTGCGGCGTTACTGCCAGGATGCCGGGACATCCGGCGTTGTGATTCCGTTGTGCTCGTTGTGTCGTTGTGGTTGCCTTCAAGTCTCCCCTGCCTACCGCCGCAACGCCGAAACGCCGAACGCCGTCCCCAAATACTTGGCGCTTTCGCCCGTCAAGTGCCAAGGACCGTTGACAATCTTGACCCGCGAAGAAGTACAATTTGGCAGTCCTATCTAGGGACTGCTAATCTATTTATGAACGGAGGACAGATATGAGCGCAGCAGCATTGAAGCCGCTCGGCGATAAGGTCGTCGTGCAGTTAACGGAGGAAGAGGGCAAGACAGCCTCCGGTATTTACCTTCCCGATTCCGCCAAGAAGAAGCCCCAGACCGGCAAGATCATTGCTATCGGCAACGGCCGAGTGCTGGACAACGGTGAGCGAAACAAGCTCAGCGTCAAGCCCGGAGACAACGTGATCTTCAGCAAATACGGCGGAAACGAAGTGACCATCGACGGCGAGGACTACACGATCCTCGACGAGGACCAGATTTACGCAATTCTTAACTGAGGTTGTAAATCGTAAATCGTAAATCGTAAATCGCCCGGAAGGGCATACGACCTATAGGACGCATAGGACATATAAAAATTTCCGAGTCCGACGATTTACGATTTACGACTTACGATTTACGTTTCGACGAAGGAGAAACCAACAAATGGCAGCAAAAAATTTACTTTACGATGAGCAGGCGCGGAGAGCGCTTGAGCGTGGCGTTAACAAGGTCGCAGACGCGGTCAAAGTCACCCTCGGCCCAAAGGGCCGCAACGTGGTTCTCGACAAGAAGTGGGGCAGCCCCACGATCACCAAGGACGGCGTCACCGTCGCCAAGGAGATCGAGCTCGAAGATCCTTATGAGAACATGGGCGCGCAGCTTTGCAAAGAGGTCGCGAGCAAGACCAACGACGTGGCCGGGGACGGAACCACCACGGCAACAGTTCTCGCCCAGGCCATCGTTAACGAGGGCCTTCGCTACGTGGCCGCCGGTGGTAACCCCATCGCGGTAAAGCGCGGTATCGACAAGGCGGTTGAGGCCGTCGTCGCCGAGATCAAGAAGGCTTCCAAGCCGATCAAGGACAAGGAGCAGGTCGCATTTGTTGCCACCATCGCGGGCAACGACGCGGAGATCGGCAAACAGGTTTCCGAGGCCATGGACAAAGTCGGCAAGGACGGCGTCATCACGGTTGAAGAGAGCAAGGGCCGCGAGACGAATATGGAAATCGTCGAGGGCATGCAGTTCGACCGAGGGTACGTCTCGCCCTACTTCGTGACCGACCCAGAGCGAATGGAGGCTGTCCTCGAGAAGCCGCTGATCCTCATCCACGAGAAGAAGGTCAGCTCCGCCCAGGATCTGCTTCCGCTTCTGGAGAAGGTTGCCGCCACCCGCCGGCCGTTCATCATCATCGCCGAGGACATCGACGCCGACGCTCTCGCCACCCTCGTTCTGAACAAGATCCGAGGCGTGCTTCAGGTCGCCGCCGTCAAGGCTCCGGGCTTTGGCGATCGACGCAAGGCCATGATGGAGGACGTCGCGATCCTCACCAAGGGCCAGTTCGTTTCCGAGGATCTCGGCACCAAGCTGGAGAACGTCACCGTCGAAATGATGGGCACCGCCGAGCGTGTGGTCATCACCAAGGAAGACACGACGATCATCCAGGGCGCGGGCACCAAGGACTCGGTTATGGGCCGGATCAGCCTGATCAAGGCTCAGATCGAGAAGACCGACAGCAACTACGACAGAGAGAAGCTGCAAGAGCGACTTGCCAAGCTTTCTGGCGGCGTCGCCGTCATCAAGGTCGGCGCCTCCACCGAGACCGAGCTGAAAGAGAAGAAGCACCGCTACGAGGACGCTCTCTCCGCCACTCGGGCCGCCGTTGAGGAAGGCATCGTCCCCGGAGGCGGCGTGACGCTATTGAAGGCCGCCAAGGCTCTCGAGTCATTGAAGCTCGAGGGTGATGAGGCCACCGGTGTTCTGATCGTGAAGCGCGCGTTGGAAGAGCCATTGAGACAGATCGCCGAGAACGCAGGTCTTGAAGGTTCCGTCATCGTGGATCGAATCCGCGGCGCCAAAGAAGGCTTCGGCCTCAACGCCGTAACCGGCGAGATCGTCGACATGGTGAAAGCCGGTATCGTCGACCCTGCCAAGGTGACCCGGTCCACCATCCAGAACGCAGCCTCGATCGCCGGCTTGGTCTTAACCACCGAAGCCCTCGTCGTCGAGAAGCCCGAGCCCAAGAAATCCATGCCCGGCGGCGCGCCAGGAATGGGCGGCATGGGCGACATGGACTACTGAGCCTAAGAAAGCGCTAGGCGTTGAGAAGCGGGCGGCGAAAGC
>JANYLD010000061.1 GCA_025363835.1 Armatimonadota bacterium | reverse complement strand
TTTTGGGCGCACAACCCACTCTTTCGCGATCCCATTTCGCCCCCTCCGGGAAAAATCATCACTGGACCTCGCTTTTTAATTGCACTGTCGAGCCATTGCAACAGTCTCCAAGCTCTCGCACTCCCAAATGATGGTCGTCCAACGTGCCACAATAGAAGCTCCAATTGTGCGGAGTGGTGTCCGAGTGGTCGAAGGAGCGCGATTGGAAATCGTGTATTCGGTGTTGAGCCGAATCGTGGGTTCGAATCCCACCCGCTCCGCCAGTCTTCCAAGTTTCGGATCATGGTTGCGCTACGCAACCGTGATGCCCGGATCCAAATAGACGTCCTGAATCAAATTCAGCAGCTTGATTCCTTCAGCCATCGGCCGCTGGAAGGCTTTGCGGCCGCTGATGAGGCCCATGCCGCCGGCGCGCTTGTTGATGACGGCGGTTTTGACTGCCTCAGCCATGTCATTCGAGCCAGAAGCACCGCCGCTATTGATCAGGCCAGACCGGCCCATGTAGCAGTTGGCTAGCTGGTACCGGCATAGGTCGATCGGGTGGTCGGAGCAGAGTTCGGTGTAGATTCGCTTGTCGAACTTGCCGTAGCTGCTGTCTCCTATGTTCAAAGCTTCATAGCCGCCATTGTTTTCGGGCAGCTTCTGCTTGATGATGTCGGCCTCGATGGTGACGCCAAGGTGGTTCGCCTGGCCGGTGAGGTCTGCGGAGACATGGTAATCCTTGTCTTGCTTGAAAGCTGGGTTTCGGAGGTAACACCATAGCACGGTGGCAAGGCCCAGCTCGTGAGCTTGGGCAAACGCCTCGCTGACTTCGATGATCTGGCGTCCGCTTTCTTCCGAGCCGAAATAGATGGTCGCGCCAACCGCTACTGCGCCCATATTCCAAGCCTGCTCCACATGGCCAAACATGATCTGATCCGCTTTGTTAGGGTAGGTCAGAAGCTCGTTGTGATTGATCTTCACGATGAACGGAATTCGGTGCGCGTATCGGCGACCAACCGAACCTAAAACTCCCAAAGTTGAAGCGACCGCGTTGCAGCCGCCTTCGATGGCGAGCTTGACGATATTCTCGGGATCGAAGTAATCGGGGTTCTTGGCAAAGCTCGCGCCTGCGCTGTGCTCGACTCCTTGGTCGACCGGCAAGATGCTGACATAGCCGGTTCCGCGCAGTCGTCCGTTGTCAAACAGGCTCTGCATCGAGCGCAATGCCTGCGGATTGCGGTCGGAGCCCATGAGGATTCGGTCGACGAAGTCATGGCCGGGAAGGTGCAGTCTCTCCTTAGAGATCTTGGGATTCTTGAAGCCCAGAAGAGATTCTGCATCGGAGCCAAGAAGTTGCTGAATGGGTGAAGTCGGTTCCACGAGCGCGGTTGCCATCATATTCGATTCTATCAGGTTGCAAAGATCGGGCCGAAGTTCCATTTTTTTTGGGTGTTGGGCTGGGCTTGGCGAAAATATCGGTAAATGGTAAGGGTTAAGTGGTAAATGGTTTGGAGCGGCCTTCCGCAATAAGCACAAATGCCAATCCCACCTCCGTCCGACGAATCTTCCCTTGACCGCTACCTTGAGAGTCGTGCGGGACTCATTCTTGGGCAAGGTTACTGGCGTCGTGGGCTCATCGTGATGTCCGTTGTCGGGGTGATCATGCTCCTCGTGGCGGTCTTCGTTATCGTGACCAGTGTCGTTACCGCGAACCCCGGAATGCTCGGCGGCGCGATCGGTCCCTCGATTGCCGGAATCGTCAACCTGCTGGTTTCTCTCAAACTGGGAGGTCGGTTCAAACCACAGATGGAGACTTCGGCGGACCTGACGCCGGATGCCAGGACTTTCATGGCCGAGTTGATGCAGAAGGTATATGGGTGGCCTCATCCTTGGGGGGCTTCTGACTCTAGACTTTGGCACGAGGGCGCGCACGGGACACCCATAATGCGCCGCCGCGAGCGTCGGGCTTGGCGGCGAATGTACATGCGAGGATCTTGGGGAGTCAGGCAGCACGCGGCGAAGGAGTTCCTTACGCCAGAGGTCTTCGAGGTCTTGGATCGCGCCGCCTTCCAGCACAACCGGATCGCGGGAACTCTGGCGTCCGGGGACCCAACCCTTGCCCGCTTTGCCCCGACCGTAAAGGCGGCGACAGATCAAGCGATGGCCGACATGTTTCATGTGGCTCAGCTCCTCGACAACTTCCCTGAGAGCCGGACTACTGCTTCCGCCAAGGCTGAGCAAGACATAGCCGCTCTTAAAGAACTTGCAGATCGACTGGAATCGATGCAGGGTCAGGGCCAACCAGCGATCACGCCTTCCTCAGCCAGCCCTGTTCAGGCCGTGTTGGAAGAGCTTCGTTTGGATCAGCTCGCCCGCTCGGAGCTTGGCGCTTCAGCCGGAGTAGAACCGCGCTTGGACGTTCGCTCATAGAGGGCCGAGTGACAGCCAACATATGGGCTTTTGAACTTCACTTGGACCCGTTTGAGGCGCCAAAGTTTCATTTCAAGAAAATCGCAGAAGACGCCCGCCGCTCGCTTGCCTCCCAGGGAAATCCGTCGTAAAGTAGAGATGTGGAAGAAAATCCGCCTTTCACGGAGGCGCGGGACTGAGGCCGAAAGGCAGAGAAGCCCGCGTACACAAATGGCGTCCTTGGGCGCCACATAGCCGGCGAGTTCAGCCGGTTGCTAACGCAAATGGCCCTTTCCGATGACACGGCAAGGGCCTTCCTATTGTAAGATGGGCTTAGGCACAGGAGATCGAAATGCAAAATTTTTCTCTTACCGGCTTGGCAATGTTGGTCTTCGGCTTTGCCCTCATCTTCCTGGCATTCAGTAAGGACAAGATGGGCTGGGGGACAAGGATAACGATCGGGTTGATCGGCCAGCTTCTCGTACCCGGCGCCGCCTCGATG
>JANYLD010000030.1 GCA_025363835.1 Armatimonadota bacterium | reverse complement strand
CCGCGATGGAAAAGCTTGGAAGTATTGCGCCGAAAATTCAAAGCTCGTCTATCGCGGAATAAATTCCGCGAATCTGATGCGGAATGAATTCCGCGCTCCGGCTAGGCTTCGCTCTTAGGCGCTCCGTTAGGATTTCTCTTCAAGACGGCGCTGGTTTTCCGGGTTAGCCGAGCTCCAAGCCCACAGTTTAGGATCTGGAGCGAGCTTGGCTTTCACGGGATTCCATTCGATGTAATTGGCGACAGCACGGTAATGCTCCGGATTTCGAATAAGTCGGTCGAAATAGTCGGCTTCCCAGAGTTGCCCCGATCGCTTGACTGCGAGGTTTACCTCGCGACTCGATGCTCCCTTCACTCTCTTCAAGACCTCTGCTAGGCTTACATCAACATTTGGAGTAAGCAGGGCGTGGACATGGTTCGGCATGATGACCCAGGCGTGAAGCTTGTAGAGATCGATGTGAAGTCTCAAAAGGACGTCCTGCGCGGCCCTTGCAGCACGCGGATCTTTAAGAACACAAGACCCATGACCTGCATCGCAATAGGCTTCGATTCGCCGCATGAGTTCAGCCTTTTTCTTCTCGTCAGTGAGGATGCCGAGTTCAAGCTTCCACTTTTGGACGACGTGAGCGGGAAGCGCATCATCCAGGCGCCAGGTGAGAAACTGGGTTCTCCCGGCACTGTCGATATGAGGGAGATAGCCACGCGAGTACCAACCTCTCCCCTCATCCATAAGCGAAATTATAAACCAACGGAGCGGAATTCATTCCGCATCAGATTCGCGGAATTCATTCCGCGATGTGTAAGCTTGACGATTATCGCGCTAACCTCCAAGTCTGTTCCTCGCGGAATGAATTCCGCGAATCTGATGCGGAATGAATTCCGCGCTCCGTTCTTAGTACCGGTAGTGTTCCGGCTTGTAAGGGCCCTCGACTGGCACGCTGATGTAGCCGGCTTGCTTACTCGAAAGCTCGGTTAGGGTGGCGTCCAGCTTCTTCAACTGCAAGCGCGCGACCTTCTCATCTAGGTGCTTGGGCAGCACGTAAACGCCTGGGGCGTATTTGCCTCGCTCTTGCCATAGCTCGATTTGGGCCATCACCTGGTTGGTGAAGGAGGAGCTCATGACGTAGGACGGGTGGCCGGTGCCGCAGCCTAGGTTGACGAGGCGGCCTTTGGCGAGGAGGATGATTCGCTTGCCGTCGGGGAAGATCACGTGGTCGACTTGGGGCTTAATTTCATCCCACTTGTACTGCTCCAGGGAGGCGACGTCGATTTCGGAATCGAAGTGGCCGATGTTGCAGACGATGGCGTTGTTCTTCATCGACTTCATGTGGTCGTGGCCGATCACGTGGAAGTTGCCGGTGGCGGTGACGAAGATGTCAGCCTTGTCTTGGGCGTACTCCATGGTGACGACCTTGAAGCCTTCCATCGCGGCTTGGAGCGCGCAGATCGGGTCTACTTCGGTGACCCAAACTTGAGCTTTTAGGGCGCTTAGGGCTTGGGCACAGCCCTTGCCGACGTCTCCATAGCCGCAGACCACGGCAATCTTGCCCGCGATCATGACGTCGGTGGCTCGCTTGATGCCGTCCACAAGGCTCTCTCGGCAGCCGTAGAGGTTGTCGAACTTGGATTTGGTAACAGAGTCGTTGACGTTGAAGCACGCGAAGGGAAGGCGGCCTTCTTTCTGCAACTGGTACAGCCGATGGACGCCGGTGGTGGTCTCTTCGCTGACGCCTTGGATGTTCGCTTTGATCTTGCTGTAGAAGCCGGGCTTGTCGGCCAGGCGCTTGCGGATGGCGGCGTAGAGGACGGTCTCCTCTTCGTTGGTCGGGTTATCGAGGACCGATGCGTCTTCCTCGGCCCTGCTGCCCAGGAGGATCAGGAGGGTTGCGTCTCCGCCGTCGTCGAGAATCATGTTTGGGGTGCCACCGTCGGACCATTCGAAAATCCGGTGGGTGTAGTCCCAATACTCTTCCAGGCCCTCGCCCTTGTAGGCGAAGACGGGAGTTCCACCGTCGGCGATTGCGGCAGCGGCGTGGTCTTGGGTGCTGTAGATGTTGCAGCTTGCCCAGCGCACGTCTGCGCCGAGAGCCTTGAGGGTCTCGATGAGGACAGCGGTCTGGATGGTCATGTGGAGAGAACCGGCGACGCGGGCTCCGGTGAGCGGCTTGGTCGCTTTGAACTCGTCGCGGATGGCGACAAGGCCGGGCATCTCGGTCTCGGCGATTCGAATCTCTTTATGCCCCCATGCGGCGAGGCTAAGATCGGCGACGTGGAAGTCTGTTTTGATTGGATCGGAAACGGTGTTCATGTTTTGCTCCTTCGGCCACGAACAGAAAAGCGCTCGCGAGCCGTACTCACGAGCGCCGTTGTAGGGGTTTAGCCCCACCCTTTCTGAGCCTGGTGCCGACTCGTCGGCATCGCAACGCTCCTCAGAAAGGCATTTCTATTATACGCCCGACATTTGGAGTGCGGTGCTTTAGCGCCGCTTTCCCCGAGGGCTTTAGCCCGAGAATCTATGCCAGGTTTATATGCCCAGCAGAAAAGTCCATTCCTGTGGCAAGTGTCGGGCTAAAGCCCTCGGGA
>JANYLD010000025.1 GCA_025363835.1 Armatimonadota bacterium | reverse complement strand
CCTTTCGGCCCGCTACTAGCCAGACGCCTCACCGTGTTTACGTTGTTGACGCTTCCCTGCAATCTCGCATTGAGGAACGGGATGGCCATATTCAACATACGGACACTGTTCCCCGCCTTGGCGAAGTCTACCGTCGCATTCCGCATATCCATCGCCGCATCCTCCATAGAGGCTCCGGCCTTGTCGGCCCTACGACCCACGCCAATACGGGTGGCATCTTCCAGCACCTCTCCGACCCCCTTGTAGAGATCCGCCAGCCTTATGATGCTTCTCCCTGCGAACCTGGCCGGGTTCCTTATGGCCGCATTCGCCATTCCAGCAGCGCCGACGCCCTCGAACTGAGAACGCCTGATCGACTTCAACGTGTCGGCCGCTTTGACCGACGAGAAGAAGCCAGCATTGGCACCACCGGAAGATTCGTAGAACCCCCTGTAGCCCTTAGTGTCTTTGAGTACCCGCATCAGTGTCGGGTTGTCGCCGAACATCGCGTAAGCTAGGCCGGGTCCGAAGTCTCGGAACGGGTTGTAGCCGTGCTTGGAATTCATGAACGCGCTGCTGTTGTCCCTAACTGCGTTCGGAACTGAGAACGCCAGATTAAGGGCAGTAGCACCGTTGCGAAGCAGCATTGAGTTCCACTTTAGAAACTGCGTGATCGGGTTTATAATCTGCTCGTCCATGTGCTTCATGGCTCCAGTGAGTTCTTCCGGGGCAAAGTAGGTGAACTTCTTACCTCCGTAGAGAACCTCAAAAGTGGATGATCCGCTGGGAACCCTGCGGCCCTTAGTAACCATCCCGATGACGCCATTGAAGTCTGGATGGTTCGCCAGATCAGCGACGCTCTGCGCGACGACGTTACGCCCACCCTCATTCATCAGTAGGATGCTGTTCTTAATAAGAACCTTGAACGGGTCATCGACTTCCAGGTCGCTGCCCGTACCCATCTCCTTAATCGATTGCTGTTTGCCAACCGAGAAGTTCTGAGACATCCGCTCCTGCTGGGCCTTCGCCTGCTTTCCCATCACCCTCTCAAGCGGAACGTATTTCTCGTTCTTCATCTTGATCGACTGGTACTGACGGTCGGAAATGAGGCCGGAATCTCTAGCCTCTACAAGCATAGCGTCGGTATACTTCGATAACTCGGATAGATTGCCTTCTACGGCCTTGACTTTCTCGGGTCCGAGCTTGTTCCGTAGCGTAGCCAGCTTCGCCTGAACCTGCGTCAGGCTCAAGTTGCCGGGTAGCGTAGTCACTGGAGTCCGAGTCTGTTTGCCGTTTACGACTGGAGGGTCAGCCAACTCCAGGTATCGTTGCAGCTTCGCATACTCGACCGTGTCATCATAAAGCCCCGCCTTATCGACAGACTTGATGACGTCGGCCAGCGGCCCCATAAACTGTCCGGTCTTTCCCGAGATTCCAGCGAAGAGTCGCATCTTGATATACGGATTCAGCTTGCTATCCAAGCTCTTGAATAGCCGCCGTGCTGGGCCGTATCGATCTAGCGCCTCATCTTCGAGCCATTTAATCTTCTTCTCGGCATCGGCGGATGAGATCGGGATACTCATGGCTCCGCGTTCGGAGGTATTGAATCGACCAATTTTATGCTTCTCCATGTACGGCAGGATCATGTGAGCCTGTGCCAGCGCAGCCTCTTGCATGTTGCCACCGAACTTCTCGTCAGCGTACTGCTTCATCGTCCTACCGGTAGAGTCTTGAATCCTTTCGATCCGAGACAACTCGGCAGGAGTGAATCCCTGATCAGGGTTATAGACGCTACGAACCGGAGCCTGTTCGACCGGAGTATCGACCACTCCGGACCCTACCTTCTCCGCAACCGGCTTCACTTTCGGCTTGCGTACTTCGTCCGGCACTCGCCGCAACTCTGCCAGTAGGCCTGGGTCTTCGGCCAGGTCGTTGCGAAGTAACTCGGCCTGCTCCTCTGGCGTAGTAGCCCCTATACGTTCGTACTTACTAGTGATCTCGCTTGGGACCTTCTTCGCGACAAGCTCTGCGAGTTCCGCGTTAGACAGGCTAGCGATCTCCGGAGGTATCCCGGCTTTATCCGCCTTGGCGTCGAAGCGTTCCACGTCTTTCGCGGTGACTTTCTCTTTCGGCCTGCCCATCTTCGGCTTCAGCCCGTACTTATCGAGGTTCTCTTTCGGAACCCTCGCACCGAAGTCTACAGCGCCGCGAACCACCTTCTCGTGATTGCCGAGAGTAAGGTCCGGA
>JANYLD010000003.1 GCA_025363835.1 Armatimonadota bacterium | reverse complement strand
GTGAGCAATGAGGCCAACGATGTAGTAGCCCTCGATGAAGTTGCCGAGTTCGTCGAAAAGGAAGCACCGGTCATAGTCGCCATCCCAGGCGACGCCGAAGTCGTACGCGGGCTGATCTTGAAGCTCCTCATGGCTTGCGTCCAGTGAGCCGACTGCGCGATGGCTCGTCCCCCCAATCTCATCGTCGCCAACCGGCACATCGCCGCGCATTTTGGCCTCGGTCATGGCGCGAGACTCGGGGAGGATGGGGTTGGGAACGCCGTTGGGGAAATTGCCGTCTGGCTCCTCTCTGAGGTAGTCGGCTTGGAGCGGCACATGGGGCATGAGCGCTTTGAGAGCGACACCAGCGGCGCCGTTGCCTGGGTCGAGAAGCACCTTAAGCGGCTTCATTGACTCAGGCTTCACCACCGTGACCAAGTGGTTGACAAAATCCGCATAAACGTCCTTCTCCGTGATCGTCCCTTGCCCGGAGCGCTCCCACTTCTTCTCATAAGCGCGCCGCTCGATCTCGAGGAGACCGGTGTCGTTGGAGAGCGGCCGACTCTCGGCCCGCACCATCTTCATCCCGTTGTAGTCGCTCGGGTTATGGCTGGCGGTGATCATGACGCCGCCGTCGTAGCCGTAATTGGCAGTGGCGAAGTAAACCATCTCGGTGCCGACCATGCCGAGGTTCACCACGTCTACTCCAGCATCGTTGAGGCCCTTGGCAAGGGCGTTGAAGAGTTCAGGGCCGCTGAGGCGGATGTCGTAGCCGATACAAACCGTCTTCGGCTTGATCTGGTCCGCATAGGCGCGGCCGATCGCGTAGGCAATGTCGGGGTTCAGTTCCGAGGGGACTTTGCCGCGAACGTCATAAGCTTTAAAGCACGGCAAGAACTGTCCCATTTCAGGTTGCGGGTTTACCCTGTGTAACCCACCATTATCGACGGTCTTACTTGCGCAAATGCGTTTAGAGGACCGCAACAATCTTCCCCCGCCCCGGGGGAAGTACCCGAAAGGGGATGGGGGCGCACGGCACCAATCTCCTTGGACCTTGGAGACTTACCCGCATGGGGATGGGGGCACACAGCACGAATCGCTTCGCCCCGGGTGAAGTACCCGGAGGGGGATGGGGCGCATACCGCAAGACCGTCATCAAAGGATATTCACAAAAGCTATTACGTATCACGGTATATCGTGATATAATCTATCGTGTAATGAAATCAAAAGATGCGGCCACAGGTCTGGGCAGGTATGGCGAGCCGGCGACGCTCGTTCTCCTGTCGCTCGTTTCTGGACCCAAGCATGGCTACGCGATCATGACAAATGTGGATCAGGAGATGGGCTTCAAACTGGGCGCGGGGACGCTTTATGGGGCGATCGCGAAGCTGATCAAGCTTGGAATGATCCAGGGACTGGAGACCGATGAGCGGGCGAAGCCCTACAAGATCACGCAGACGGGCCGGAAGGCCGTCGCTGAATACGTGCGAGTGTGGGCGCCGATTATCGATCTCGGTCAAGCGAGACTGGCATGAGCAGAGTGCGCTGGTCGAAGATCTATCCAAGGGTCTGGCAGGAGCAGTTTGGAACTGAGTTTGACGCGATGAATGAGCTGAAGCCGGTGACCCCGCGCGATATCCCGAACGTTGTTTTCCATGCGGGGTTGGCCCACCTCGGGGCGATTGGATGGATTTGGCTCCCGGCTCTTTGCTGGGCCGTGGTCGCCTTCTTCAACGTGATCGCTAAAGAAGTTCAGTGGCCGGCGGGATTTCTGGTCCTGAGCTGCATGATCTTGACGATTCGATCTCCAAAGGCCTGGTTGAAGCATGTCCTCGCCATGTTCACGGCCATCCCGGTCTCCAGTCTGTACTTCTACCAACTCCCCGGGATCCACCATGAGCCGCTCTACAAGACGGCAGTCGCCCTCATCCCCGCATTGAAGGGCGCGCTTATTGGCCTGGCTCTTCGCTCCGCATGGGACGTTTCAGCGCCGGAGCGGTCACGGTGACCATCGGCGTTCCCATCTTTCTCCTCGCCTTTCTCGCAACGGTTGTTTTGCTCACACGCGCTTTGATCCAGCTTGCGACGAAGCGGCCGGAGCGGGCATTGCGGACTTTCAAGCTTCTGGGGATTATGATTGTCGTCTACGCAACAGCGTTAATCGGGACTTCACTTGCCAGTCATAGATCGACGCTGGCCCTGGGTGAGCCGAAGTGCTTTGACGATTGGTGTTTTGCAGTCGAAAAGGTCTCGCGAACGCCGGATGGACTTACTCTCGCCGTGAGGACGCTGAACCACGGCCGTCGTCCGGAGCGGCCGGACACTCCAAGAGCCTTTCAAGTGGTCGATGGAAAGCCGACCGCGATCCAATGCCCGAAGCTGACCGATGAAGTTGGCGGTTTCGGCGAGACTCCATTCACCATCCAACTCCCGGTCCCTTCCGGAGCTAAGACATTAGATTTTCTTGTGACCGAGGGAGGTGGTCCATCTGCAGTGATCATAGGGGACGAGAACAGTCCCCTTCATGCAAAGTCCGTCTGGCCGTTGATGCCGTAAACCCATATTTGGCTCGGACAATGCGCGCCCCGTCGGGGCGCTTGCGAACGGTCGCGGTGCATAGAGAAATGCGTCCTGAATGAGCGCGGCAAAGTGCTCCGGAGGCGGCCAGCTTTAGAAGTGTCAGGCGCGAATATAGGCTAACAGCATTTGGGTCAACTTCTCCTGCACTTCCTCGTCGGAGCCGACAGGAAGTACGTTCCAGAGGGAGCTTGGCTCGAGGGTCATAACTTCGATAGCGGTCGACACCGTCATTACCGCGAACAAAAGCTTTGCCTCCTTGTCCTTCAGCGTGAGGATGTCCTTGCAGGCGGACAAGGCGACGATAAGGACCTGAAAGTTCTCGGCCGTGATCTTGGTTACGGCCGCTTCAAAGTCCTTTTCCCCTTCCTTCTCGCAGAATCGCTTCAAAGCGGTGATCAGCCGCGGGTGCATGCGGTTCTGGTTGAAGATTCCTTTGATGACCTTTCGAGCGGCAGCCTCGATGGTCTTGTCTGCAAAGTTTTTCGGGTCAAGGGTCTCGCGCACTGCGGCTGAACTTGCTTGCAGTACGTGGAGAAGAGCTGCGCGGACGAGGGCATCTTTGTCCTCGAATCTCCGATAGACGCTCGCGGGTGCAAGATCGGCGGCCTCGGCGATGCGGGGGATCGTGGTGTTCTCGAGCCCATGTTCGTCCAGCACTTGGACGGTGGCGCGCATAAGGCATTCCAGGGTTTCTCGGCTGCGCGCTTGCTTCGGGGCAAAAGATCTTAAGGCCACGGTCCTATTCTATCGAATATTCGTGTTAGAATGTAAATGTGAATTCCTATTTACATTTATACGCAGCGCACACCTTGGTCGTCGTCATCGCTCTCGTTCTCCCGATCTGGGACTTCTTTGAAGCGCGTCGGCTTCGGCAGGCGTGCAGCAGCGCCGATCGAATCCGCTACTACCGAACCACTTTGGCGGCACTCTGGACCTTATCCGCAGGCTCGATCTGGGTGCTTGGATGGAAGCACGTGTTAGATGCAGGCGGGACCCTTGGCGATGCCACAAGGACGCTGGCTAATCCGTATCTGCGGTTCAGTCTCGGCCTGTTGCCCTTCCTATTCCTACTCCTGGCTCTCCTACCATCTCTTTTGGCCCTGCGAAAGCCAAAGGTGCGGGCGGCTTATGCACGGGCCATGATGAAGTCTAAATTCGCCTTTCTTTTCCCGACCAATCTTCTGGAGCGACGCTATTTTGCCGCATTGTCGATTAGTGCCGGAGTTTGCGAGGAAGTCGTCTTTCGCTCTTTTCTTGTAAGCTATTTCCATTCGGCTCCGTTCTTCTTAGGGGTCTTCGTAGCCCTTCTCGCTTCGTCCCTGCTGTTTGGCATCAATCACGGATATCAGGGTCCAGCGGGAATCCTGACCACCGGGCTCGCAGGATTGTTATTCGGGCTGATCTACTTCACCACCGGAAGTCTGGTCTTCGCCATGGTTCTCCACGCCCTGACAGACTTGAGGGCGCTGGCTTTACTTGGCTCGCCTTCCGAGGCGGCGCCACCGACTGAGGCTGCCGCCGTTCCTCAGACAACCTGAACGCTAGAGCGTTGTCACGGCACTCATGGGCAAGAGGAAATCTTATGAAGAAAACTTTTGCCTTCTTTATCGTTATCATCGTCGCCGCCAGTTTTATCGTCGGATGCCAGCCCCAAGCCAGCCCGCAGGCCAACTCCCCAGCGCCTCAGAAGCAGGTGAAGATCAAGAAGTTGAACGGCGGCTTCACCGACCCGTCTTAACGGATGATCTTTTGATGATGTGATGATGTGATATGAAGAAGACCATCGCCTTACTTGTCGTTCTAGCCCTTGCCGGCATCCTTATGGCAATGCGCAGAGCCCACCAAAGTCACGAGACCAGTGCCCGGGTTCGGAATTCGCAGGTTACTGCTCCGTCCCGCCCAAAGCCGTCCCCGAGGTGTGGCGGCGCGACTTCGTTCACTTCGCCGGACTAAGACGTAGGCCCACGAGATGAATCCGTGGACTCCCGACCCAACGTCGCTTCCGCCTTAAATGTGAATTGTAATGTCATCCCGAAGACGACAAGCGAAGCCGAGTCGAGGGACCTTCTTCCGAATGCAAATGCATGCTGGAAACGGGTTTGAAAAACTCCCCCGACTCACATCATCACATCATCACTTCATCAGCCAAAGAGCGACGCGCAGCCTTCAAACCTCGGCCCCTTCGCATCGCAGACCGCGTACTTGAAGCCGGGCGTAAAGGCGGCTCCGCCTTGGTTCCCATTGCGGTCCATCGCGTAGAAGACGAGGCCGAAATTGGGTTGGCCCTTTTCGTTGAGGAGGCGCTTCTCGATCGTGTTGGTGGCAACTCGTTTCAGGGCCGTAAGACAAGCGTCTTGAGGC
>JANYLD010000405.1 GCA_025363835.1 Armatimonadota bacterium | reverse complement strand
AGCGGCGCTGAAGACGCCGCACTCCATAAGGGAGGGAGATGCGACTCGCAAGCATAATGAGACAAGCCGGTTGGAACAAGAAATGACCGAATACACCGTAGTGCTCGAGCATGCAGAAGATGGTTCTTGGAGCGCCTATGTGCCCGACCTGCCAGGCTGTACTTTGGGGGTGCAACTGCCGAGGACGCATTGCGAGGAATCGAGTTGAGCGTGAAGCTCTGGATTGAAGAAAGCACGAGCCTCGAAGATGCCTATTCCGCAGCCTCAGTCACGTGCGGCAACAGTTAACGTTGCGGTGTGATCTCACCGGAAGCATCTGAGGAGAGGCGGGATTCTAGCTCATCCTTTATCGAGTTCACGATCTCCCATCCATCTGGGAATCGCACGTTGAAGTCTGGATCCCCGTGGGCATAGGACAAGAAGAAGTCTTCGAGGAGGTCGAGAGCCCCTGTTGCTGGCATACCGGCCAGGAATTTGCCATCCAGCTCGCCTCGTGCAAGTTCCGGCGGGGAGAAGTTCGAAAAGCAACTCTGCCACTTCGTGTTTGTAATGGCGAAAACTAGGGCGTCGTAGAGCGGTTTCTCCCAAGGTTCCTGCGGTGTCATCTCCACCATCGCATTGTACGGCAGCGTCCGGAACCCCCTACCCCAACCCCTTCCCCCTCCGACGCACAAACATCGCCGCAAGGGGCAGGGGCTCGAGAACGAAAAGGCCCCGCTTAGCGCGGGGCCTTTCTTATGAGATCACTTAGATATATAAGTGCAAACTAGATCGGGTTTGGCGTGATCGTGAAGCCTTGGGCGGTCAGCTCTTGGCCGATGTGGCGGAGCTTCTTCATCGCTCGCAACTCGATCTGCCGCACACGCTCTCGCGTGACGTTCAACTCGGTGCCCACTTCTTCCAGCGTTCGCTGCCGACCGTCGTCCAGACCAAACCGCAGTCGCACGACGTCTCGCTCTCGAGTCGTCAAGCGGCCGAGGATGCTGTCGATCTCTTCGCGTCGGATCAGCGTCCAGGTCACATCGCCCGGGTTCGGCATGTTCGTGCTGTGCACGAAGTCTCCGATCGAGCTGTTGTCCTTCTCGCCAACCGGCGTCTCCAAGGAGATCGGCTCAACGGCAACGCGCATCATCTCGCGGACACGGTCGATGGAAAGTCCAACCTCTCGGCTGATCTCCTCTTCCGTTGGCTCGCGCTGAAGCTCTTGCTGCAGTCGTGAAGCGGTCTTCACCACCTTGTTGATCAACTCAGCCACGTAGACCGGGATGCGGATCGTGCGTCCCTGGTTGATGATGGCGCGAGCGATCGCTCGGCGAATCCACCACGTTGCGTACGTGGAGAAGCGGAAACCCTTGGACCAGTCAAACTTTTCAACTGCGCGGATCAGACCGAGGTTGCCCTCTTGGATCAGGTCCGCAAGCGGGATGCCTCTTGCGTTGTACTTCTTGGCGATGGACACGACCAACCGCAGGTTCGACTCGATAAGATGCCGCTTGGCCTCCGCGCCTTCGTTGATGATTCGGCGCTGAAGCAGGGTCGTCAGTTCGGTCGGCTTCCCAAGGTAGGCCATCTCGCTGCGCTGGAGCAGTCGAAGAAGCTCGGGCTGCTTGCCGCGCTCAGCAAGTTCCTTGGCCATAACTCGCACTGCGAGGTGGACCTCTTGCTCAGGCGTAAGCAACTGTGCGCGCCGGGTTTGGCGCATCCACATTTCAAGCTCTTCGCTGTCGTCGTGCTGAGGTGGCGTTTCTTCGTTTTCTTCTTCTTCGTCCGCCCCCTCGAGTTCGAGCAAATCGTCTTCAGCAGGCTCCGCAGCCGGGTCGTCCAGAAGCGGGTTGCTGGCAGCCTCAATAAACGGGGCTCGTCCCGGCGTCCGAACCGTGATAGCGCGTCCACGTCGTGGCTGTGTCATTAACCCATTTTCTACTGGCATTCTTCTATTAACCCCCGAAGTCCCCGTGAGACTTCACATATCGTGTGGCTGCGTCGCGGGCTCTCTTTCGAAACTGCCGCTAGACCGCCAAAATTAGATTGTCGGCACCGGTTTGCCATCCTGGCACCGGGACCATTTACAGTAACATAACGACCGAAAGTTGTCAAGCAAGCACCAGGTTCTGGGCTTCTTCCACCGTCGGCTGACGACACGTCAACGTTCGCACGTTCCATGCCAATCGATTTATATGACGCTGCGTCTACACTAGTACGTTGCGTGAATCTAGGTTATTCCTAGATTTCTAAGCCTTTTCACCGTTTCTGTAAGGCTTTTGCCTAACACAGCGGCGGATTCCCTAGTGTTGAAGGCTCCCAAACTGATTCGAATTGTTCCTCGAAGCCAATTTGTTGGCATTTTTAAAGCAGTTAGCACATGGCTTGGGTCCGTAGACCTACTGCTGCACGCTGCGCCACTGGATATCGCAAATCCCTGCTGGTCCATTTCGATGACAATCGTCTCGCCCTCCAGGTCTTTGAAACTGACGCTAAGGATATAAGGCGACACGTTTTCGCCCCCATTTATCTGGTAGTCCGAGCAGGGCCGAATGGCCTCCAAAACGATGGCCCTCATCTCTTGGGTTTCGGCCAGGTTGCCTTGCCACTCGTCCTGGGCGATTGCCGCGGCTGCTCCCATGCCGACGATTCCAGGCACGTTGAGAGTGCCTCCGCGCAGTCCTCCTTCCTGTTCGCCGCCGAGAATGAAAGGGGACAGGGTCTGCGGATCTCGGACGTAGAGGCCGCCAATGCCCTTTGGGCCATAAAATTTGTGGGCTGAAAAGGAGGCGAAGTCTAAAGGATCTAGGCCATATCCAAGCTTTCCAACCACTTGTGTTTTGTCACTGTGGAGGAACTCCGTATTGTCTCGGAAATCCCCGGGTTCGAATTCAGTCCCAATCTCGTTGTTCACGGCCATGATCGAAACGAAAAAATAGGAGTCGCTTTTGCCCAGGAGCATTAAATCTCGGCTTTCAAGCATTTCGGCGCCAGCCCGCGCAGCCGGTTCAAGCATTGCGCTGTGCTCGAAAGGACTCACCGCCAGCCCAGACTGAGGGCCACCGGCGTTGGACCTGCGAGCCCAGTCGAGCACCCAGTTGTTTGATTCGGTTGCGCCGGACGTGAAAGCAATTTGCGAAGGATCTGCGGCGTGTATCAATGTCGCCACGCGCTGTCGCGCCTGGTCCACGCCATGCATGGCCTCACGTCCCCATCCGTGAATTGAACTCGCGTTCCCCCAATTGGTTTCCAAGAAGGGAAGCATCTCGCGAATCACGCGAGGATCGACGGGCGTTGTGGCAGCATTATCGAAATAGTTTTCCGGCTTCACAGATGAAGCGACGTCGTCGCTGAATTAAGCATGGCACGAGCGAACACAAAGTTACTTCTTCGTGGCCTCAAAAATCTGTTTGCGCCATCCTTCGCCTTGTCTTATTTGTTCGGCTAAGGGCTTCACGCCGGCCAGCTTTCTCATTCGATCATTCATCCCATCTGAGTAAGGCATGATGCCTCGCATATCCGAGTTTGTCCCGTACCTTTGCCGATAGCCGGCAGAGAGCAGCATTCGGTCGTAGGTTCGCGAAACTAGCCATGCGGCGTCCTTCGATCCGAGAGCGAGGGACGCTAGGCACAACTCGTGGGCAAGTTCATATCCCTCGAACTTGGAGCTGTGCTGGAGGACGAGAGCGGACGCTTCAAAGTCTTTGGCAGTCTTTGCTCCTCCTTCTTTCAAAATCTGTAGAACTCGGGCCTGACGATCACGGTCCCTTTTCATCCAAGCTGCTGAGTCAGCGTCGGACATCGGCTTTGACATATCGCCCTCACGATCCTTTTGATCGGCTGCTCGGATGTCGGCTAGCTCCTTGTTTTCAACCGCCGTGGCGGCAACGCGCCTGGCATCAATCGGATCTAACAATATTTGACCAATCGAAGGAATTGCTGCTGGATCCAGAGGTGAAGGAATGGGCACATGTTTTTCTGTGTCGTAAGCGTAGGTTGTGCCCAGGCGCGGGAGGCGTCCTGTTGCGGTGATAAGTCGGTCCCACGTCCGGGCTACCAATCCTGGCGCATTCGGCTCATCAAGAAGAAGCGATGTAATTGCCAGTTCATGGGCTACTTCCTGGTGTTCTAAGAAATTCGTGACGTCGCCCGCTTCCAGCGAGGCAACGTAAAAATCCGCACCCGTATGCAAGTCATCGTTTTTGATTAACTGGTCTACTTTCTTCCAGTGCTCCTCGATGATGGGCATCACTAAACCCCATTTGCCAATGTTTTTCGAGATCACGTCCTTGGTCTCTTTCTGCATCTGAAGCAACTCAGAACTTTCGATTTTTTGTACGGGATCCGGCAGTGGCTTCGGTTGAGAAAGGGCAATGCAAGGAACAAAGACCAACAACCACAGTGCGTGCTTCATTGGCACTTGATACGAATGGCTTTAAACCATTGTTCCGAGACGGAATTAGTGCGCGGCTTTGACTTGGGCTAGCGCCCGCGTTCTGGACAGAAGCACGAATTGATAACTCTGATGCTCGCCAGAAATCTTTGATCCCGCCAACGCGGATGGTTCCCTTGAAAGACTGGCGGCCCGCCGACGTGGCAACGGCTTGCCCAAAGAAAACTCAGACACCCACGCCAAGGCGCTCAAGCGCTTTCAGAAGCAACCGAGGAATATCGCTCGTCTTATCGGCGACCGGCACGCCGGCTCCTTCCAGAGCCGAAACCTTAGACTTAGCCGTCCCCGTATTCCCGGAGATAATTGCTCCCGCGTGGCCCATCCGCTTGCCGGGAGGGGCCGTGCGGCCGGAGATAAAGCCGACGACAGGCTTGGTCATCGTCTTGATGTATTCCGCTGCTGCCTCTTCGTCTGACCCGCCAATCTCGCCTATCAACACGACGGCTTTAGAATCCGGGTCCGCCTCAAACATCCTCATGACCTCGATAAAACGGGTGCCCGCAACCGGATCGCCGCCGATGCCGATGCAGGTGGTCTGGCCGATGCCGGCCCTCGTCATCTCCCAAACGATCTCGTAAGTTAAGGTGCCGCTTCGGCTGACCAGTCCCACATCTCCCTGCTTGAAAATGTGGCCAGGCATGATGCCCATCTTGCATTGGCCCGGCGATATGATTCCCGCACAGTTGCCACCCAGTAGCCGTGTCGTGCCGTTCTGCCGCAGCCGGTTGACCACGCGCACCATGTCCTGTGTCGGCACGCCCTCAGTAATAAGTGAAACAAAGGGAAGTCCCGACGCTTCGCACTCCAAAACGGAATCAGGAGCGAAGGGGGCCGGTACGAATATTACGGCCGCATTAGCCTGAGTCTTCTCAACCGCTTCCTGGACCGTATCAAAGACGGGAACGCCCAGATGCGTCGTCCCGCCCTTCCCGGGCGTGATGCCACCGACCACCTGGGTCCCATAGTCGATCATCTGCTGTGTATGAAAACTGCCTTCACGGCCGGTCATGCCGCATACAAGCACCCGAGTATTTCGATCGACGAGAATGGCCATGCGAGAAGAAGCTCCTTTGGAAGACGCGGTTGCCTATTCTACCGACCAATCCAACAGACTCTTCCCCCACGTGTGGAGGAAGTACCGCGAAGCGGGGATGGGGCGAACACGGCGAGCTTAGAACCACGATGCCCACGTGTGGGGGAACTAACGCGAAGGGGATGGCGCGACCCTGCAAAGCGCGTCAGAAGCATTCGATCGCTTAGGTGCTCACCAACCTAGCTGTCGTTTCTCAAGCGAATGACCAAGCTCGGAAAGCCTCCTACGCCTTGCGCTAACACCAAGCCGTCCTCGATGTGTTGACCGGTTTTAACGGGCTTGATTAGGCTCTCCAAATCCTTGAATTTTGCAGTCTTGATCGTCGTAGTTGTCGTGGCTTGGCTAACGCGAATTCCACCACCCGCATTTCCGCCCTCGATCTGGATATCGATCTTGGCTGAAACCGCGTCGTCCGAGGCCAGCGGCTGCAGGGTCAAGGTGACCTTGTGCACTCCGTCCTGGCTGTCGTTTCGCAACTGCGTAGATCCGAAGTCAACCGCGGATATGGGCGCGGTATGAATTCCTCCGAGACCGTAAGTGCCCCAAACGTACGTCGTGGCGCCCTTGTCCGTGTAGGAGTCGAGAAGCTTAATCCCCTGGCTCGCACGCTGGACCGCCAAGTCTCTCGGATCCTTATGCCCAGGAAGCAACCGACAGCCCAACGTACAGGCTAGGAGTCCTAGGACAAGAAAGCCAAATGGTGTTCGCATGTTATCAAGATGACTTCGACGCGTTCAGATGGACGACCAAGCTGGGGAAGGCCCCCACACCCTTAGCCAACACCGTTCCATCATGAACCGCATCCAAAGCGTCGGCCGGCGCGACAAGCTTTCGGATATTCTGGCCCTTATCGATGCCGATGTCTGAAGACATCGTCCTCGTGGTAAAGGCCGGTCCATTCTTATCTTTGCTTTCGAGGCCGATCCTCGCCAAAATCTCATCCCCGGACTTCGACTCTTTCAAGTCCAGCGTGATACTCCCGACTAGTTGCGCGGGCGAGACGACCAGTTCGTTCGATCCGAACACAACGGACTTTATCGGAGCGGAGTTCACCTTCCAGGTGTAGGAAGCCTTATCATCCTCGAAGGAGGTGTCGGAAAGGGAGACCAGGGCCCTGTTCGAGGTGGTTGCTCGTGCGCCAGGTACTGACTGATTCGCGTCCCCGCTAGACACGTTTGCAGCGCACCCAAAGACGAATAGACTGCATGAGATTAGGCCCAAGTAGGGAAGGTGTTTTGCAATGTTTTTCACAGTATGAAACCGCCATTAAGAATGTTTGAAAACCCGTGGAAATCTACCACTGCCTGTGCTACCATATTTTCAGACAACAGAGTCAGCGCCGAATTCCCGCGTGAGTGGGGAACGGGGGAACCGACACATTAGGGGTGAATGAAGCCGTAAGGGCTTCGAGGGTAGCTCTTGACCCGAACCCGACAGCTAACCCCGTAGGCGATCGAGAGTAGAGAGGCTCCGGTGCTCGCAAGAGCGCCAATCGGACAAAGTAGTTCGATCTGAGGGCTTCCGAGCTTCTCCTTTGAAGTCTAAGGCGGCCCCTGAGCCATTGTGCGTGCTGCAGAGCTGCAGCTAAGGCGCACAAGAGCTTGGATTGGCAGCCACCATGCAAGCACCTCCTGTTGCGGGGCTCCTCGAAAGAGGAGCCCCCTCGATTTTTTGGAGTGCGGCTACTAGACGCCGCTTTTCTCGCCCGCTCTAACCAGGCGCCAGCATTCAAGTAGCCGTAATCGCGTGCACTACCTTGATTCGAAGTCGCATAGCCGACTGCGCCGCATTGCTCAAGTCCCGAAATGTCGGCAAAATTTCCGACAAGTTTTGCGTAACATTCAGCTCCAAGCAAAATCTAACAAACCGGCTGTAGCTAGAACCGGCTGGGGAGACCGGCTTTAGGCTTACCGCCGCTTTGTCTTTGGGGTATCGTCCTCGTTGGCAGAGCACCGAGCGTGGCCGCCTTTATGGCGGCTGTTTTAGAGCCAATTTGGCAGAGGAGAAAAACTGAATGAATGGCGGCAAACCTAACTCCGGTTCAAGGTTGAAGCGGAGCATTGCATGCACTCTTTTTGGCGGAATTCTAGGCCTTGCGAGTATCGCAGGTGCTTCCGTCCCAGCCAGCGGAATCATCCGCGCGACCGACACTCAGATCTCATGGCAACCAAACGCCACCGGCACGGGCGCGACGGATGAGTCCACCGCAACTGTCGAAGGTGTAAACGGAGACACGTTCACTCTGACCGTCGGAGGCTTACCCTCAGATTGGGCTGGTAAGACTCTGCGCGTTCGTATCGGCTGGGGACTCGTGGCGGACGACTACGACCTCTACGTCCACTCGGGCAGCAACACTGGACCTCTAGTTGACAGCTCGACCGGCGGCGCGCCGGAAAACGATGAGGTCTGCATTATCAATCCAAGCAAGACCGGCACCGGCGTCTATATGCTTCACACGATTTACTTCGTCAACGTCCCCATGCTAGACCAGCCGGTCGGCACGGTGACCGTTCTAAAAACGCAGACCCCCGAGTACACAACAGGCGGTTTAGCCTTCAGCCCGAACCACTTCGATTACTCGCCCGCGAACAACGTAGACGGAGAGCCAAGTAGCGAGACCGACGCGCAGGGCAACCACTACATCAGCGGCATTCGGGGCTTTCCCGCCGGTTGTGACCTCTGGTATTACGATCTTCGTCCCGGGAGCGCAACCTACGATCCTTACATGCGCAATCCGCAATATCGAGGGATCATAGACAGCATCTCGAATAGCAACAACGTCGAGGCGGGAGGAGATGGCGGCGGCGACATCGCCCTGAGCGTTTCTCCCCACGCCACCGGAGCGAACGGGGTGCCAACCCTCGCCTACGCCAGTCTCATCGCGGGCAACATCTCAACCGGGAACACCACGAACACCGGTCAGACCTTTACTCGAAACCCGGCTGGAAACTCCACGGGTGGAGTCTCCGTGGACGATAGGCAATGGATTTCCTTTGCAACCGACAACGACGTCTACATGATCTACCGCACCTTCGAAGGGGCGGTCAGCCAGATACAGCACTCCACCGATGGGGGAGTGACCTACGGCGCGTCTCGGACTGCCGGTCTTATCGGCCAGGTCGGAGCGATCACGACGGACCAGAACGATGGAACCGTGTACATTTCGGGCAGCACTGGACGCGTTGCCGTCGGTCTCAAGGACCCGACAGCCGGCGAACCGATCACTTACACGAGCTACCAAGCTTGCTCGGACGCAAACGGCGTCGCCCACCTCTTCTTCGTCATCAAGTGTGCAAGCGACGGCACGGTTTATGGCGCTTACTCGAACGACAAGGACATCTTCTTGATCTTGTCGAAGGATCACGGGCAAACTTGGAGCCCGCCGATGAAGGTAAACAATGGCCCTCAGTGCGCAACCTGCGTCTTTCCCGCCATCGCGGTCAGCCCAAAGAACCCCGACACGGTGGGTGTCGGCTGGTATGGAACCACAGATACCCACAACGACGACAATGCGAACTGGAATGTCTTCTACGCGGAAGTCAAACATGCAACCTCTAACTGCCCCTGCATAAGGCAGGTTCAGGCGAGTGACCATGTCATCCACGGCAGCAACATTTCCGAGCAGGGCTTTGGCGGCAACGCCAATCGAAACCTACTGGATTACTTCCAGGTGTCGTTTGATCCTGTTGGCGCCGCCGTTATTGGCTACGCCGATGATCACAACGACTTTAACGGCAACTGCTATTCCACTCGACAGATCTCGGGCGAAAGTGCGAACGGCGGTAGGGTTCCGAAGCCGGTAGAAGGCTCCCAACTGCCAGCTAAGCCGACCCAACTGTCGCCGGATGGCGCGCAGGTGATTGACTTCCCGAACGACGTGGCGATCGGAATCCTAGTCTCGGCTCCCGTGTCGAGTTCGCTGGACATCCTCTCTATTCGATATGGAAACACCACGTCGGCTACGGGGGACAAAATCATAAGTG
>JANYLD010000390.1 GCA_025363835.1 Armatimonadota bacterium | reverse complement strand
TCTCGATTCCCTCCACATTGGCCTTGATGGCGTTTAAGAAGTTGGCGGCTCCGACACCGTTGACTACCCGGTGGTCGAAGGTGAGAGCCAGATTGACCGTTCGTTGGAGCTTGATCGCGCCGTGGATATCGTTGGCGAGTCCGTTGTAAACCTCTCCTAGGAAGAGGGTGGACATAGAGGGGGAGACTACTACGGGGACTGCGTCTCGGAGACCAAAGTGCTGCATGTTGGTGAGCGAGATGGTGACGGCTTCGTTAACCTGGTCTTTACCCGCGCGGGCCATGTCGATCTTTTCTTTAGCTTTGGTGGCGAAGTCTTTCCACCCAAGAGAATCGGCGTCTTCGATGACAGCCGTGACGAGCTCGCCGCTGTCAAGGCTGACGGCGATTCCTAGCTGCACGTTGTTGTAGGTGCGGTAGGTCTCATCGTTTGGCATCGTGGTGCGGAAGGCTTCGTACTTCTTGATCGCCTGGGCGACCGCAAACGAGAACATCGTGAAGGCGGACGGTTGGAAGGAATCGCCGCTGGCTTTGATCTTCGCCCGCATGCGCTCGGTTGGCTCCCAATTAACGGCGCAGGAGATGGTGCCAGGGACGACGACTTGGTTTGCGCGGACCATCCTGGAGTTGAGGATGCGCTGCTTGCTCGAGACGCCGCCATCGGCGTAGCTCGCTTTGCCGGTGGCCTTACCGGCGGGAGCGGCTGCGGGCTTCAACATTCCGCCGCCGTTGCTAAGAAAGGCATCGATGTCGGCGGGGAGGAGCTTAGAGCCGCTGGCGGGGATGGTGCCAAGGACGTCGTCCGCGATGCCCTTCTCCTTGGCGTAGGCTCGGGTGCGGGGCGGCACGTCGGCGTTCCGACTCGGACCTGCCGGGGCGGAAGTGCTCGGCGCTGCGGCGACAACGGCCTCAACCATTGCAACGGCGGCAGGAGCTCCGTGCCCGTGAGCGGGTGCTTCTTCGACCGCTTCTAGGACCTCCATCTTGGCGACCTCGCCTCCGATAGGGAGAACAGTGTCGATGGGAGCAAGCCACTCGGTCAGGGTGCCTTCGTAGGGCGACTCGACGTCCATGACAGCTTTATCCGTCTCCATCTGGTAGATCGGTTCGTCTCGTTTGACGTGATCTCCAGGGTTCTTGAGAACAGCGACAAGTCGGGCCTCTTGAAGACCCTCTCCAATCTGTGGAATTCGTAGGGAAACTACCGGCATTGCGGATTTGAGTTTGACACAGTGAATGGGAACGTTGTTGCTGGTATGAGGCTTTGCGGCATTGGGTGCCTCGGCTCTCGGGCTTTCAGGCTCGCGGCTCGCGGCTCTCGGCTCAAGGCTCAAGGCTCAAGGCTCAAGGCTATGGTGGAGTCAGGGCGGGCAATGGAGGTACAATTTTCGCTCGCGCAGGTTGATGCTTCCCTCTCGCCTGTCAAACCTCACTAAAGGATTTTTCGATGGCAAAAAGAGTCACGCATAACATCAAGCTGAACATCCCTGCCGGTAAAGGCACTCCGGCTCCTCCTGTTGGTCCCGCCCTCGGTCAGGCCGGCATCAACATGATGGAGTTCCTCAAGAAATTCAACGAGCAGACGGCCCCTCAGATGGGCTTTGTCATGCCCGTTGAGATTACGGTCTACGAGGACCGCTCCTACGCCTTCAAAATCAAGCAGCCTCTGACCACCGACTTGATCAAGCGAGCTGCGGGAATCGAGACGGGCGCCCACAATCCGAAGACGGAGAAGGTTGGCACGCTCTCAAGAGACCAGCTTCGTTCGATCGCCAAGGCCAAGATGCCCGACTTCAACACGGAAGACGAAGAAGCAGCCATGCGGATCGTCGCCGGCTCCGCGCGGCAGATGGGCGTTAAAGTCGACTGGTGATCGTGTGTTGGATGTAGTTTGTAGGCCGTGAGCTGTGGTCCGGAAGAAGCTGTCAAATTAATTTGCTGCCACAGCCAACAGCCAACAGCCAACAGCCAACAGCCCACAGCAAACAGCCCACAGTTCACACCTTTGGCCCTAATATTGCGTATTAAGCTGTAACGCCAACCCAATTCCCCAGTCAGAATAGAGGCGTCTCAAGGACATGAAACAATTTGTTCGGTCTGTATGCGTAGCGGCCTTCTGCCTCTCGCCTCTTGCTGCATTCGGCCAGGAGCCGTTTGAGCTCGGGGCGTATGGGCCGGCCCAGGCTGCGGCAGACGGTCTTCGGGACGCCGCTCACACGGATGGTGCGTTTATCGCGGCCGGCTTACTGAGAACCTCCGCTCAGAAAGACAATCTTGCGGCCTTGTTCGAGTTTTCCTCGGACGAGATCGTTGTTGTCAAGTTGACGGGAACTCAGCTAAAAGAAGCCTTCGAGCGGTCGCTTTCCGTCTTTCCGATGCCGAACTCGAGCTTCTTGCAGATTTCGGGCTTCGAAGTGAGCTTCAACGGCTCTGCTCCCATCGGGCAGCGAGTCAAGAGCGCAACCGCATCCGGAGCGCCGATCGAAAACAGCCGAAGCTATACCGTGGCCATGCCGGCCCGTCTCGGCCGTGGGGGATTTGGATACTTTAAGATATGGGACAAGGCCGAAATAACTCAAACACTTCCGGGCTCTACGGTGGAAAGCGTCTTGCGCGGAAAACCAGTGGTCGATACCTCGCCGCGCTGGTCGTCCTCGCTTTAACCGTCGCCGTTCTCGCTCCGGCTCAAGCCGCTCACCGGGCAAAAGCCAAGGCGCATAAGAAGGCAGGCAAGTTAGCCCTCTCAAAGCACAAGCAAGATGGCACGCTTTTCGACGAAAAGGAGGCGTGGACTTATCTCGTCGACCAAGTCAACTTTGGCCCTCGGGTGCCTGGCACTCCGGCTCATGACAAGTGCGAAAACTACATCTTCGATCAGGTCAAGAAGTATTGCGACGACGCACATGAACAAAAATTTACGTACCGTTGGTCGAAAACCGGCCAGGTCTTGCCGATGCAGAACATCATCGGAACTCAGAATTGGGCCAATTCTCCTGTTCGCATTGTCCTTGTAACCCACTGGGATTCCCGAGCCGAGGCCGATCAGGATCCTAACCCGGCTAATCGAAACACCCCAATCCCAGGCGCGAACGACGGAGCCAGCGGGGTAGCCGTGATGATGGAGCTGATGAAGGTGCTCAAACAACAGGCGCCGACTGTCGGCATCATGTATTTCATCACCGACGGTGAGGATCTGGGGCCAGGAGAGGACGAGATGTATCTTGGCTCAATCGTGTTTGCCAAGGGCATTCCCACCATGAATCCGAAGCCGACCTACGGCATTTTGCTGGACATGATCGGTAAGAAGAACACGCATATTCCAATGGAATACAACAGCGTGCAGAACGCTCCTGATTTGATGCGGGCCTTCTACACCCATGCGAAGGCGATCGGCTTGGGAAGCACATTCCCTATGGTGCAAGGCGACCAGATCGACGATGACCACTTGCCGTTGATCAACAAAGGTTTGCCAACCATCGACTTGATTGACTTCGATTACCGTCCTTATTGGCACTCCGTAAACGACACGCCTGACAAATGCTCGCCCGACTCACTCGGCAAGGTCGGGAAGATGATGGAGTCCTGGTTCACCATGCCGAAGCCTTGGCGTCCGGGGATGGGGTAGGGCGCTTCGCGCGGTAAATCGTAAATCGTAAATCGTAAATCGCCGGACTCGGATATTCCTATATGTCCTAGAGGTCCTATATGTCCTATTTCCGCTCCCGCGATTTACGATTTACGATTTACTTCCCCGCCCCTGCCACAATCAAAGCGTGTTTACTCCCTATGACTGGCAGGAGAGCATCGGCAATCGGGCTTCCTATATTGAGGGCAAGCTATCGCAGGGCGCGCCGGCAATGGCAATTTCTTTAAAGGCCGGGATCTTGGTTTTTACTTACCGGCGCCAAGCACGAAAGGTCTACGAGATTTACGATCGCTTGATCTTTGCCGCAATCGGTCAGCAATCTGACATTGAGGCGATGCGGACCGCGGCGGTGGAATTTACTCATCAGGAAGGCTACAACCGAAGCGAGCAGGATGTCACCATCCAGCGGGTGGCATCGGCGCTGAGCGTGCCTCTGAAGCGGGCATTTGCAGACTTCTCCACCGCTCCCCTGGTGGCTCGTTCTCTATTTGGTGAGGTGCATGCCCAATTGGACGGTGACCTCTATTACACTCTGGATTACGACGGCAACTACACGGTCTCGCGCAAGTGCGCCGCGATCGCAGGGACCGATTCGGTCTTGAACGCCTTGAGGACGAAGCTGGCCGACATCAAACCGAACACGGAGCCGGATAAGGCGATGGAGCTTTTGAAGGAGATATGGGCTTCGTCACTTGATCCCGAAAACGAGGAGAAGGATGAGGACCAGGTCGGGGACTTGAAGCCCGAAGCGGTGCTTTTGGAGCGATCCGGCGAGCGCGAGAATCGGTTTAGGAGCATGACTTCCGAGGAATTCTGATGAGGCATCGTCCCTCAACCCGCCCCACCGGGTTGAGGGTAATAGCCACAAATTGCGGGACACGCATCCCTCAACCCGCCCCAGCGGGTTGAGGGTATAGCCACAAATTGCCGGACACGCATCCCTCAACCCGCCCTACCGGGTTGAGGGTAATAGCCACAAATTGCGGGACACGCATCCCTCAACCCGCCCCACCGGGTTGAGGGTAATAGCCACAAATTGCAGGACACGCATCCCTCAACCCGCCCTACCGGGTTGAGGGTCAAATCGCTCGGGGTACAAACCAGCCGGACCATGCGCTCCGAGTACAAGCACTATCGCAACTTCAATGAGCCCGGATTCTGCGGCTTCTTTACAACTACCTGCCTGAATTTCGCTCACGCATTCGGTGACGAGCGAACGAAGAATTTGATGGCTGCGAGTCTCCTAGACGACCTGCGATACTACGGAGCGACGCTGCATGCCTACGTGGTCATGAGTCACCACATTCACTTCCTCGCGTATCCCCCTGAAGGAAAGACTCCGTCGTGGCTCATGGATAGGGTCAAATCAAATAGCGCCCGCAGGGTGCTGCCTCACGTCAGTGATCGAGTCCGTACAGTTCTGGCCGAGCAATCCGGGCTGAACGACCGCGTCTTCTGGAAGGTCGGATTTCGATCGTTTGGAGTCTTGAAAAGGGAGACATTCGGGGTGAAGGCCCGATATATTCATCGAAATCCAGTTAGGGCCGGTTGGTGTAGCGATCCGAGCGACTACAGTTGGTCAAGTGCCCGGCTTTACGAGCAAGGGCTTTGGACCCCTGAGCGAGGCATTGTCGTTTCCGACGACATGATCCGCCAATTCGCGGCGCCCGAAGAACTCTCTTTGAAGCTGATTCGGGCGGCGGAATTGGTCCGAGATTGATTTCGTCGTCCGCAGACGGCGAAACCCTCAACCCGGTAGGGCGGGTTGAGGGATGGGTTTAGAGGAGCCTCATCTAACACTTCCAATCTCCAAATCCCTGAGTGTCTTACTGGTCAACTCAGGCAGCGTGTCGTTGATAAACGCTCCGGCGCCGGCCTCACTACCGGCTAGGTATTTCAGCTTCGTGGCGGTCCGGTAGGGCGGATAGAACTCGACGTGGAACCAGT
>JANYLD010000372.1 GCA_025363835.1 Armatimonadota bacterium | reverse complement strand
CCAGACTTGGTGGCGCGCGATAACCGAACTTCCCAGCTACAAAGACTTCATCGCCTCCTTCTACGGCAAGTATCTGGGCGAAGACTTGTAAAGCCAAGGACGCCGGATTTGTGCTCGCCTTTGTGCATCTTCGTGGTTCTTCGTGTTCTTTGTGTTAAATCCCTGTCCGACGTTGTGAAACCGTTGTGCTCGTTGTGTCGTTGTGGTGAAATCCTTAACGGCGGTTTTGCAACAGGTCAAAGCCACGCGTCAACAAATAACCCATAATTCAGGTCTGTGAAAGCTCTCATCCTCGCCGGCGGCAAGGGCACGCGCTTGCGGCCCCTCACCTTCTCGATCGCCAAGCAGCTCGTACCAGTGGCGAATAAGCCGGTCATCGAATACGGCATCCACGCGATTCTCGAAGCCGGAATCAAAGACTTCGGCATCATCGTGCTCGAGCCGGACAGCGAGATCGAGCGGGCCCTCGGCGATGGCTCCCGCTTTGGAGCCAAGTTCACCTATATTCCTCAGCCCAACCCGCTCGGCCTAGCCCACGCGGTCAAGACCGCCCACCCCTATCTGGGCGACGATGATTTCATCATGTACCTGGGCGACAACCTCATCAAGTCGTCCATCGCCGAGCTCGTCGGCGAATTCCAGCAGCACCGGCCCGCCGCGACCATCCTCTTGACTGCGGTTCCCAACCCACAAGACTTCGGCGTGGCGCAGATGCAAGACGGCAAAGTGCTCCACTTGGACGAGAAGCCAAAGGAGCCCAAATCCAACCTAGCTTTGGTTGGCGTTTACCTATTCGACAAGGGAATCCACGACTCCATCGCCAAACTTCAGCCCAGCGCCCGCGGCGAGTACGAGATCACCGACGCTATCCAATCCCTCATCGACGACGGCCTCACCGTCCGCTCCCACATCGTCACCGGTTGGTGGAAGGACACAGGTACCGTGGAAGCCATGTTGGACGCCAACCGACTCATCCTCGAGGACGTCGAGACGAAGAATGACGCCGTCTGCGAAGGAAAATCCAAGATTGAAGGCCGGGTCTGCATCGGCAAAGGCACAAGAATCATCAACAGCACCGTCCGCGGCCCTGCCATCATCGGCGAGAACTGCACCATAGAAGACGCCTTCGTCGGCCCCTTCACTTCGATTGACTCTGGGACGAAGCTGGTAAGAAGTGAAATCGAGCACTCCATCGTGTTGGCCGACTGTTCGATTTCAGACGTGCCGGATCGAATTGAAGGCTCGCTTATCGGGCGCGGGGTGTCTGTGCAGCGCTCCGACACGAGGCCTCGGTCCGTGCGGCTCGTTCTTGGCGATAGCAGCAGCGTTGTTTTGACCTAATCACCAACTATCAGAAAAGGCGGACAGCCGCTTGCCTTTGGCACAAATCGTGCCTCGGATAAACTCAACGTGATGCGAGTTGCTGTAATTGGGACGGGCTATGTTGGCCTGGTGACCGGCGTTGTGCTGGCTGAATTGGGGAACGATGTGATTTGTGTGGACAATGATCCGCGCAAGATCGAGATGCTCAAGAAGGGCATTCCTCCTATTTATGAACCGGGGATCGAGGAGATGCTGAAGCGCACCCTCGAAGACGGCTACTTCCATGTCTCCGACAACATCGGCGACGCGGTTGAGAAGTCCGAGGTGGTCTTCATCGCCGTCGGCACCCCTCCCGGCCCCGATGGCACGCCAGACCTGAGCGCCGTGCGGGCCGTTGCTAAAGAGATCGGCAAAGCTCTCCGCAAGTACACCGTCATCGTCAACAAGTCCACGGTTCCGGTTGGGTCGGGGGACGTAGTTGAGAACATTTTGAAGGAGCAAGGCGCCCCTGAAGAGCTGTTCGACGTGGTCAGCAACCCTGAGTTCCTGCGCGAGGGCTCGGCCATCTACGACACGTTGAATCCAGATCGTATCGTCATCGGCGCCAAGCGAAGAGAAGCGGCGGTGAAGTTGGTTGAGCTTTACGCCCCCCTGGAAAAGCCGATGATCCTGACCGATTTGAACAGCGCCGAGCTGATCAAGTACGCCAGCAACGCCTTCCTCGCCTCCAAGATCAGCTTCATCAACGCCATGAGCCGCGTCTGCGAAGCCTGCGGGGCCAACGTTGCCGATGTAGCGAAAGGCATGGGCATGGATAAGCGGATTGGCGACCAGTTCCTCCAATCCGGACTAGGCTGGGGCGGGTCCTGCTTCCCGAAGGACGTCCAGGGCCTGATCAAGAGCTCGGAGGGCCTCGGTTACGACTTCCAAATGCTTAAGGCAGTCGAAGAGATTAACGAAACCCAGACAACCCACTTCGTGGACCGAATCGAAAAGCGGATCGGCGGCCTCAAAGGCAAGCTGGTCGGAATGCTCGGCCTTGCCTTTAAGCCCAACACGGACGACATTCGAGACGCCAAATCCCTCGTCATCATCGAAGAGGTCCTCAAACGCGGAGCATCGGTCCAAGCCTATGATCCCGTAGCCGCCGACAACGTCAAAAAAGTCTTCCCCGACATAACCTATTGCGACGGCCCCTACGAAGTGGCGGACCGAGCCGACGTCCTCATCCTCGTCACCGAGTGGAACGAGTTCAAAAACATGGACCTCGAGCGCATGGCCTGCAGCATGAACGAGAAGATTCTCTTCGACGGCCGGCGACTTTATGGAAAGGCCAAGGCCGAGAAGGCCGGGTTTGAATATCACACCATTGGGTCGTAGGCTTCGCTGTAAATCGTAAATCGTAAATGGTAAATCGTAAATCGCCGGAGTCGGAACACCTATTTGTCCTAGAGGTCCTATATGTCCTATTCGCCTCCGGCGATTTACGATTTACCATTTACCATTTACGGCCTGCACAGCAAGGAACCTTCACAACATTTAAGCCCTCGAATCTACCAGGATGCATAGACCGGCAAGGTCGTTCTGTGCGTCTAATTGTATACTTGGCATAACGCCCCCGCAAGGAGGCGGATTTTCGGGCAGGCATGATTGGCCCGATTTGTGCTAGTGGTTTACTGAGCAGGAGAGGAGATTTCTTTGATTTCGAGCCAGCGACTTGGTGATACGGCGGTAGCCACGCCACCTGATGCGGTGACGGTTGCCGAAGAGCATATTCAGAGCTTGCGATACCATCGCCCGGGCTATTTGGCCGCTAAGCGAGGCATGGATATCGTCGGCAGTTCTGTTGCCCTGGTTGCTCTCTTCCCCGTCTTCTTGGTCGTCAGCGTCGCCATTGCCTGCACTCAGGGGTTCCCTGTTGTCTTTCGCCAGAAGCGAGTTGGGCGCAATGGACGCGAGTTCTATATCTACAAGTTCCGAACGATGGTCAAGAACGCGGAGGAAATTCTCCGCAGCCGTCCGGATCTCATGGAAGAGTATCAGCGGACCTACAAGATCACGAACGACCCGCGGATCTCCAAAATTGGAAAAGTCCTCCGCAAAACCAGCCTGGACGAGTTGCCTCAGCTTATCAATGTGCTCTTCGGGGAGATGAGCCTTGTCGGTCCCCGCCCGATCGTTCCGAAGGAGCTTGACAAGTACGGCGACCTTTCCTGGGCCTACCTCTGCATGAAGCCAGGCTGCGCCGGCCTCTGGCAGTGCAGCGGCCGCAGCGAGATCGGCTACGACGAGCGAGTGGCGCTGGACATCCACTACTACGAGAAAGCCGGTCTCCGTTTCGACTCCTGGGTTATTCTACGCACCGCTTTCGAGATCATCCGCTGTCGCGGCGCCAACTGAGCCGAAGGATGAAGGCGGAAGGATGAAGGATGAAAGATTCCTGATTGACTAGCGTCCGGCACCCAATTCACTAATGTCGCCCTTCCGCCTTACGCCTTCATCCTTCATCCTTCATCCTTCCCCCTTCCGCCTTCATCCTTCGCCTTCATCTTCCGCCTTCCAAATTTGCATCTTCGCGCTACTGGTGTTACTGTAAGAGTATGGAAGTTGCAGACAACTCCCACCACAACGACCCACATCGATGCGAGTTCGAAGAATACGTGTACGACACTCATAGGACGGCGGAAGAGCTCCGCCATCTGTTGTTGAAGCAGTACGACGACATTCAAGACCTCAAGAAGGAGCTCGAGACAATGACCGGCAAGGTGGTCAGCCCGAACTAAAACGAACTCACCGGCGTTCGGCAGGTCCCTTTTGGGAGTGCGAGAGCTTGCTCGCGCTTTTGCTCGTGTTCTCTAAGCCAGACAAGACTGGTG